>JBKEAB010000027.1:0-2646 GCA_047971845.1 Paracoccus sp. (in: a-proteobacteria)
AATCAGCGTCATGGCCCCGGTCAGCCAGCAACCATTCCGCTTTGGGTAAGCTACCCAGCAGGGCCGCAGCGCCGGTGTAATCGCTGACTTGGCCTGCGGTCATGAAGAACCGGATCGGACGCCCATCGGCATCAGCGACGGCATGCAGTTTGGTGTTCATGCCGCCTTTCGTTCGGCCGATCAGACGGCCCCTCTGGTCGCCGGCCCCCCTTTTCCAACCACAGGCTTGTCGCCGTGCGGTGCGCCTTCAGGTAGGTCGCATCGATCATCACCGTCTTCGGGCTGGCGGCTTGCCGGGCCCTTTTTATTTGTACCCGGATACAGTCCTGCGGTGAAATTAAACCCTTCAGTTCATTATCATTTGGAGAAAACACATGTCCTATTCAACTTTTCGGTGAAAATGTTAATTCTCTCCTCCTTGCTATCTAGTTCACGGAGGAAAAAGTGGGCGCATTTGACTATAAAAGCTACAGTACTGAAAGAACTGTCGATCTGACTGATCTGACACATGCATTATCAACCTATGGCGTGCTGAAATCTACCCTTGGCCTGCCGATTGGAGATATTCTGGAAGTTCTTGGCGTGGTGACCAACGATCCTGTTGATCTGTCGCTGCCGTCGGGCTGGCATGATATCAATCCATTATCGATTGGTGTTCCTCCCTTCATGGTTGATGCGGATACATACATCAAGATGGTCAGCCCGGTGACCGGGATCACCTATTCCGGCCCCCAGTTGACATTGGTTGAACAGAAGAATGTGGCTGGGCAGGTTACAGGTCTTGGTGTCGTGTTCCTTGGAACCAATTCTCCGGTTGATATCCTTGACTATTCGTTGCTGAACGCCGGTGTCATGCATCTGGCGATGGAACCGGTCCTGAGCCTTTTGCGGGCCTATGCCGAAAACCTGGGGCTGGACGGTAGTGATGTCATCGTGACCGGCTATAGTCTGGGTGGGGCCTATACGAATATCATGGGTCGGTTTGCAGATACGCTGGCCGGTGGTTTCTTTGCCGATTCAGACTTTGTCGCGCATGAATCGCCGGTGATCTATGACGAAGGCAACCGGGTTCTGAATATCGGTTATGAAAATGACACGGTGTTCCGCGCCGGGGGAAATTACGACAGCTTCATTGAAGCCCTTGTCAACACTGATTCGTTCTTGTCGAACGCGGATCTCAACTATGAGCATTCGACCAATAACATGATATTGTTCGATTCCAGCTATGCTGCTGCTGAAATTACTCAGATCATCGATTCCGCGCTGAACCTGACGGGATCATGGGCTGCGCATTTCAGCGGAATTGAGGCGGACGCATTGGCACGGGTTGGCAATTCCAGTTTCTATGAGTTCACGGATCATGACAGCCTGATCGTGGTGTCCGATCTCAAGACATCTTTGCGTGACAAGGTTTGGGTTGAGGATAAGATTTCACCAACATCGAACCATTACGGTGATCCGGCCTTCATTATCGGCACAGTCCATGCTGACCTGCTTGGTGACGGATCCGGAAATGACTGGCTGGATGGCGGTGCGGGAAATGACCTGATCCGGGTCTCGGATGGTTATAACCGTGTTGATGGCGGGATCGGCTATGATACCCTGCGTCTGAATGGACGGGCAGAGGATTACAGCGCCTATCGCTTGTCGGACGGAGCACTGGCACTGGTCAATGCAAATGGTGTGACACTTGCCAACGGGATTGAAGATGTGGAGTTCACCTACCGCGACCCGCTTGGCGTGATCAAGGTCACGGCTGATTACTCAATCAGGTCGAACCGGCTTGAGGACGACCGTTGGTCCCTGTTCGAACTGCGTGACCGGGATGTGGTCTTCGGCTCAAAGGTTGAAGGCAATGCCCGGGCCAATATCCTGTCGGGTCAGGTTGTCTTTGCGCAGGATGGAAATGATCGTGTGAATGGAACCTCCGGACGGGATCTTCTGATCGGCGGTGAAGGACAGGATACACTGAAAGGCGGGGCTGGTGCTGATCGCCTTTATGGTGGTGAGCATGCTGACCGGCTGATCGGGGACAGCAATGGTGACATGCTGAATGGGGGGCATGGTGACGACGTGTTCCTGTTTGTGCGTCCTGCTTCCGGTATGATCACGGTTGAGGACTTCAATGCGGCCGCCGGAGAGGGTGACCGCCTGAATGTTGTCGGTGCCAATGTCGATACCTTGCTGGCAACGGCAAGAACGGTCGGGGACGATCTGTTGCTGTATCGAGGCAACCTGACGATCAGGCTGGAAGATACTGATCGCAGTGACCTTGATGTGAATGACTTCATCATCGCCTGATAACCGTCTGCCGGGCAATGATTTACGTCATGGCCAAGTGTTCTGAAATGATAAGACCCGGACTGGCCCTGCGAGGCCAGTCTTTGGTATCTATGAGACCTGTGCGCGGATATTTCTGGACTGTTGGTTTCCGCCGTGATTCCCTGATCCGAAGGCGGGTCAGGAGGCTGGGATGTCGCGACGTCGGATTGGTCAGGAGAGTTTTGGTTTTGCCTGCGATCAGGGACATTGCCGTTCCTCGCTGGACGATCTGTCGGCACTGATCGACTGGTCTGCGGTCGCGTGTCGGCTTACGGATATTTCCAGCGCCGCCAAGGGCGAACCGGCTTGGCCGCTGCTGGCGCT
>JBKEAB010000028.1:0-2829 GCA_047971845.1 Paracoccus sp. (in: a-proteobacteria)
ATTGCGCTTGACACTGCGCGATACATTGCAAGAATCATACCGTTCAAAATCCGTGGTCGAGCCGTTAACAAGCACTCGATTGCACCACATTAAAGCGCAGGCTACGGCCTGCGCTTTTTCTTTTCTGTTAGGTGATTTGGTTGGGTAATTTCCGCTCTGGCCATCCAGAATCTACCAAATTACCTTCGATGAAGGTCGGCTATTCGGAGTTTCTACCCCGCCCTTTGCGCTTGCAGCGAAGGTCTGCTCCCCGCCCAAGCAGTACAATATGAGAGGCACTCGATTGTTGCGCATTCTGCGGCGTCCGCAGATTCCACCGGGTGTTCGCTTTCCTGGTTTCTGCTAAACCTGCCGAAAAGCAGGTGATTTGGCGCATATGAAACTTACTTCTCAACCATTTCTGGCGTTTTTTGTGGACCCTCTGCGCCGACATCCCCGCGCCCTGAATCTCGATGGCGCTGAGATCACTGTAACCGGAAGTGGGCGGAGCTCGATCGGCCTGGAAGATATCGTGTCAAGGCCAACGATAAGGAACGGTGCGCTCACCTCTTCCTTTTCTCTGGACCTGCATGGCCGGGGGCAAATTGTGATCCCAGCCGCTAAACACGAAGCAGCTCGCGCTTTTGGTGAGGCTGTTGAGAAGGCCTGGGTGCAGTTCAACCTCGAACAGTTCACCAAGGAGGAGGATTCCATCCGGCATCTTCTCAAAGCTCTCGATGCTTTGAAAGCTCCTGTGCAATACCCGTCGGCATGTCATGTTGATCCCGTGGTCCGGAAAGCGGTGGACCTCACTGACCGGGTTCTTTCAAAAGTGAACCATTCGGCGGTGGGAAAAGAAACGATCAAGCGTGTTTCACCGATTGTTGCCTTCGCCGCTGATCCGGAAGGGTTACGTAAAGCTGCTATTGATCACTTTGTCAGCACACAGCTTGAGCAGTGGAAAGATTTCTTCGACACCGTTGAATCCAAACCTCTGACACCGGAACAGCGGCTTTCCGTGGTGGTTGATGAAGATGCGACGCTGGTTCTCGCCGGGGCCGGCTCTGGCAAGACGAGTGTTATCACGGCCAAGGCCGCCTATTTGGTCAAGGCCCGGATACGGGAGCCGCGCGAACTGCTGTTGCTGGCATTTGCCAAAGACGCGGCAACAGAGATGTCGGAGCGGATTGAAGCACGCTGTGGCGTCCCAATCGCAGCGCGCACGTTTCACGCACTCGCCTATGAGATTATCGGGGAGGTCGAGGGCGAAAAACCCCCACTCGCGCCGACCGCAACAGACGATAAGGCCTTCCTTTCGCTTATCCGCGATATCCTGCGGGATATCGTGAATCGGCTGGCAGACGTGGCAGAAACAGTAATCGGCTGGTTCGCCGGCTTTTTCGACGACTTTCCATCGCCGTGGGACTATCAGTCGGCTCACGACTGGTATTCCGAGATCGAGAGTCGCAATCTGCGGACCCTTAAGGGAGACACCGTCAAGAGTTTTGAAGAGCTTCTTATTGCGAACTGGCTGTATCGAAATGGTATCGCCTATGAGTACGAAGCCACCTACGAGCACAAGCTCAAGGGCACCGGACACCGGGCTTATACCCCCGATTTCCGCCTGACTGAAAGCGGCGTCTATCTCGAACACTTCGGGGTTCGCAAGAAACGCCTGCCAGACAGCTCAGAGGAACTGACCACCGCGCCCTTCGTGGATCGTGACGAATATCTGGAAGGGATGGCATGGAAACGCCAAGTCCATACTGAGCACCAGACCGTTCTGATCGAAACCTATAGCTGGGAGCGCGAAGAGGGGAAGCTGCTTGATGCTCTCGCCAGGAAGCTGGAGCCACATGTAACGCTGAAACCCATCCCGGATATCGAGATTTACGATCAGGTTACTCAGGTCGGAGTGGTTGACAGCTTCTCGTCGCTGGTGGGCACCTTTCTGCGGCACTTCAAAAACGGTGGCTATCAGATCGACGACTGTGGAAAGAAGGCGTCTGCGCTGAAGTTGGGCAAAAGGGCGGAAGCCTTCCTTAAAATCTTCGAGGCCGTGTTACGCGAGTATCAGGCACGATTGGGTGAACGCATCGACTTTGAGGATATGGTTATCCGCGCAACTGCGCATGTCGAAAGCGGACGATACGAAAGCCCTTTCCGCCACATCCTGGTTGACGAATTTCAGGATATTTCAACCGGCAGGGCACGCCTGATCAAGGCACTAAAGGCCCAACATGCGGACGGAAAGATCTTTGCCGTCGGGGATGATTGGCAGTCGATCTATCGGTTCGCTGGCTCCGATATCCATATTATGAGGAATTTCGGGGATGAGTTCGGAGGAAGATGTGCCGGGGCATCCGGGGTTCACCGCACGGTGGATCTTGGCCGCACCTTCCGCTCGGTAGACAAGATTGCGCTGGCTGCCCGGCGCTTTGTCCTGCGGAATCCTTCTCAAATTACGAAGACGGTCATCCCTGCCGGAGAAGCGGACCAACCGGCCATCCGTATTGCATGGACCAGGCGTGACACAGCAGAAAAGGTTCTGGATCAGACGCTTTCCGCTCTTGTCAGAGAAGCCGCCGTCGAGGGCCGCATACCTACAGTTCTGATGCTCGGACGATATCGGTTTATCGAACCCGATTTGAGGCGCTTGAGACGCCAGCACCCCGATCTGAAGATCAGCTTCAAAACGATCCATGCCTCAAAAGGGCTCGAAGCCGATCATGTGATCATTCTGGGAGCGGATAACACTCGAATGGGCTTCCCCTCGATGATCGTGGACGATCCGCTGCTGAGTCTGGTTTCCCCGGAAAGCGAACCGTTCACACACGCTGAAGAGCGCCG
>JBKEAB010000029.1:0-8945 GCA_047971845.1 Paracoccus sp. (in: a-proteobacteria)
CAACCCATTGCGAGTGATGAAGATTATGCCGCTCAACACACGGCGATCATCAACGCGGGGCTTGCCATGGCTCTTGGGAAAGAACGGCTTCAGACGCTCCATTTGCTCATCCGTCAGCCAGAAAAGATTGCTCATCGATCAGGTCTCCTCGCAGAGCCTGAATCACGACAAGCCATCAAAATCAATGGGTCTGGAGCCTAGTCAGCAGGCAGGTGCGACATGGCTTTCAGCACGGAATCAAATTCCGCTTGCGAGATCACGCCATCATCATTTTTGTCCATATCAGCCGGGCGTGGTGGTGGCTTCATTCCCGAACCGGCAGGTGGCTTTCTTGGTGGCATGGAACTGGAATCAGTGCCATGGGTAACTTTGTCCTGCTGGGAGGATCGCTTTTCATCTGGTCCCTTTCCTGACATGTTCGCCCCACCATGGCCATGCCCCGGCCCTCTGGCGAAGAAGGCCTCGGCTTCAACCACCGTGACAATACCATCCCCGTTCCCGTCCATCCGGGCAAGACTGGGTTCAGGTGGCAAAACATCTCGTTCAGCGGGCTGTGCCCGGACCATGGTGGCCGATAACCCCAGGACCGTTGAACTTGCCACAACAACCAATGCGGGCCTGAAAATATGAAGCACTGCATTCTCCAATCATTTCTGCGGAAACAATCATCCTCATGAAACGCCATCAGGCACTCCGGGAACCGGAAAAGTCCATTCACATCCCTGCGCCTGGATGGTGAATAATTGTGACGGAACAGAAATCTGAACACGGGATCGTTTCCGAATGATGGTTCCACAACCCGTTGACAGGATCGTCTCACAGCCCCATGTTCCCGCTCCATATCCGTCATGAGGTCCCACATGCCAGTTGTCGTTGTCGAATCTCCGGCCAAAGCCAAGACGATCAACAAATATCTGGGCGATGACTATACCGTTCTCGCATCCTTCGGCCATGTCCGGGACTTGCCGCCGAAGAACGGTTCCGTCGATCCGGAAGCCGACTTCAGCATGACATGGGAGGTGGCCTCGGATTCGAAAAAGCACCTCAAGGCAATCCGGGATGCACTGTCGGATGACGACGCCCTGATCCTGGCCACCGACCCCGACCGCGAGGGCGAGGCAATCAGCTGGCACCTGCTGGAAGCACTGGCACCAGCCCTGAAAAAGGGGAAGTCCGTCAGACGCGTCACCTTCAACGCAATCACCAGGCATGCCGTGACCGAGGCAATGGCCCAGCGTCGTGACATTGCTCGTGATCTGGTTGATGCCTATCTCGCGCGGCGAGCACTGGATTACCTGGTCGGTTTCAATCTTTCACCCGTTCTGTGGCGCAAGCTGCCCGGCGCAAAATCTGCCGGGCGTGTGCAATCGGTCACCCTGCGCCTGATCGTCGAACGCGAGATGGAAATCGAGGCATTCAGGCCCCGCGAATACTGGTCCGTGCACGCCCGTCTCGCCACACCATCGGGGAATGAATATGATGCCCAGCTGGTCAGCTTGGCCGGAGACAAGCTGGAACGCTTCGATATCCCGACCGCCGAAAAGGCACGGCTTGCACTGTCAGCCATTGATACCCGCGACCTGTCAGTCACCAGTGTCACCGCCAAACCTGCCAGCCGCAACCCTTGGCCCCCCTTCATGACGTCAACCCTGCAACAGGAAGCGTCGCGCAAGCTGGGCCTCGGTGCACGCGCTTGCATGTCAACGGCACAGCGGCTGTATGAGGCAGGTTTGATCACCTATATGCGGACCGATGGCATCGACATGGCTCCCGAGGCAGTCATGGCCGCACGAGATACGATCAAGACCCGTTTCGGTGAAAAATACCTGCCGAAATCCCCGCGCATGTACAAGAACAAGGCCAGGAATGCGCAGGAAGCGCATGAATGTATCCGTCCGACAGACATGTCCCTGTCACCTGACCGGCTTCGGATTTCGGAAAAAGACCAGCGTGCCCTCTATGATCTGATCTGGAAACGCACACTGGCCAGCCAGATGGAAGCCGCCCGGATGGAGCGCACCACGGTCGAAATCGGCAGCAATGACGGTCAGGTCGGATTGCGCGCCAATGGTCAGGTCATGTTGTTCGACGGCTTTCTGGCCATCTACGATCAGGGCCGGGACGATGACGAAGGTGAAGACAGCGCCCGCCTTCCCGCTATTGCGCAAGGGGAGCCTGCGCGCAAGACCGCAGCATTTACGGCGGGGGAAGGTGTCCTGACCGATGACAGCCACACGGCTGCGGCGCGTCAGCACTTTACCCAGCCCCCCCCTCGTTACACGGAAGCCACGCTGGTCAAGAAAATGGAAGAACTCGGCATCGGGAGGCCTTCGACCTATGCCAGTATCGTGACCACCATCCAGGATCGAGATTATGTCCGCAAAGACAAGAATCGCCTGATCCCCGAGGACAAGGGCCGGCTGGTAACGGCCTTTCTGGTCAAGTACTTCCCGCGCTATGTTTCCTATGACTTCACAGCCAACATGGAAACCGAGCTTGACGATATCAGCTCGGGCAACCGTGCCTATCGCGAGGTCCTGCGGCGCTTCTGGCGGGATTTTTCGACAGCATTGGAAGGAACGTCGGAACTGCGTATCAGCGAAGTTCTGACCGCCATTGATGACGCCCTGGCCCCACATCTTTATCCGCCCCGGGCAGATGGGGGCGACCCGCGCGAATGCCCGCTGTGCCATCAGGGACAGCTGAACCTCAAGACCGCGCGTTCGGGCGGAGCCTTCATCGGCTGCTCACGTTATCCCGAATGCCGCTTTACCCGTCCGCTTTCCGCCCCCGATGGTGAGGAAGCTGTCGGGGATCGGGTACTGGGCGAAGATGCGGGGGATCAGATCAGCCTGAAAACCGGCCGCTTCGGCCCCTATATCCAGCGTGGGGATGCGACAGAGGAAACCCCGAAGCCGCCCCGCGCCAGTATCCCGAAAGGCTGGGATGCTGCCACGATCAGCCTGGAACAGGCGCTGAAGCTTTTGGCTCTGCCCCGCCCCATTGGCCCCCATCCCGAAGATGGCGAACTGATCGAAGCCGGCATTGGCCGTTATGGACCCTATGTGAAGCATGGCAAAAAATACGCCAACCTGCCCGACGTGGATGAGGTCTTTACCATTGGCATGAACCGCGCGGTCGAGGTCCTTGCCGCAAAACCTACACGCGGTCGAGCCGCCACTGCCGCCCCACTGAAGGAACTCGGCGATCACCCGGAAGGCGGCAAGATTGCTGTGATGAACGGCCGGTACGGACCTTATGTCAAATGGGAAAAGGTCAATGCGACCCTGCCCCGCGATCTGGAACCAACCGATATAACGCTGGAAAAAGCTCTGGAACTGATCACGGCAAAAGCTGCCAAATCACCAAAGAAGACCACCAAGAAAACGGCAGGAAAGGCAAAGGCTGCCGGCACGAAAAAGCCCGCCGCAAAAAAGACGACAGCCAAGAAACCTGCGGCCAGAAAAGCTGCTGCCGGCAAGACCACGAAGTAGGTTAACGACAAGGAGGCCGGCGAATCCGAGTAATCATGACCCGTGCATCGCAACGGATCAGGCTTGATACAATACACGAGTGGCAGCAGGCATCCGTTATGGGAATTCTGTCCCGTCCGATGACCTGCATCATCGGAACTGCAGATCAATGCCATCAACCACACCCTGTTCAACCACGAAAGCCGACTACAGAAAACCTCCTGACGAGACCCTGCCCCACTGATTCATCACCCGGCAGGGGCCGGACTCTGAACCGTCAGGATGATTCTCCACAAATAATCGCCTCAAATCCGGCTGCTAACGCTACCGTTGATTGACACCGCATCCCCCCCTTGCAACATATTCCGCGACTATTTCGGAGGAACTGATGAAAAAAGTCTATCCCGATGCCGATACGGCGCTCGACGGATTACTTGAGGATGGCATGCAAATCGCAGCC
Source organism: Paracoccus sp. (in: a-proteobacteria) (assembly GCA_047971845.1). GTDB lineage: Bacteria > Pseudomonadota > Alphaproteobacteria > Rhodobacterales > Rhodobacteraceae > Paracoccus. The sequence continues at coordinate 3,934 of JBKEAB010000029.1, forward strand.
GGAGGCTTTGGCCTCTGCGGTATCCCTGAACTGTTGATTGATGCTATCGTCAAAAGCGGCGTGAAAGACCTGGCCATTGCAAGTAACAACTGCGGCGTTGACGGCTTTGGGCTGGGCAAACTGCTGGACACGAAGCAAATCAGGACGATGCAGTCCTCTTATGTTGGTGAAAACGCGGAGTTTATGCGCCAGTACCTGAATGGTGAACTGGAACTGGAATTCAACCCGCAGGGCACCCTGGCCGAACGGATGCGTGCCGGTGGCGCAGGAATCCCCGGCTTTTATACCCAGACCGGGGTTGGCACGGTAATTGCCGATGGCAAGGAGGTAAAGGAATTCGACGGCAGGGAATACATCCTTGAACGCGGAATCTTTGCTGACCTGTCTATCGTAAAAGCATGGAAAGCCGATGAAACCGGGAACGCGATCTTCCGCAAGACAGCCCGTAACTTCAACGTACCGGCAGCCAAATGCGGAAAACTCTGCGTGCTGGAGGTCGAGGAAATCGTACCTGTCGGCAGCTTTGATCCCGATACGATCCATCTGCCCGGCATCTATGTTCACCGCCTGATCCGGGGCGAACATGAAAAACGTATTGAACAGCGTACCACCCGCAAGCGTGAGGAGGCCTGAGAATGGCATGGGATCGTAACCAAATGGCTGCCCGCGCCGCACAGGAACTGCAGGACGGCTGGTATGTAAACCTCGGTATCGGGATTCCGACGCTGGTGGCGAATTATATCCCCGAAGGGGTCAATGTTACACTGCAATCAGAAAACGGCATGCTCGGTATCGGGCCCTTCCCTTACGAAGGAAAGGAAGACCCCGATCTGATCAATGCCGGAAAGCAAACCATTACCGAGCTGCCGCACTCAGTCTATTTCGACAGTGCCGAGAGCTTCGCCATGATCCGTGGCGGCAAAATCGCCATGGCAATCCTTGGCGCAATGGAAGTGGCCGAAAACGGTGATCTGGCAAACTGGATGATCCCCGGCAAGCTGGTAAAGGGAATGGGCGGCGCAATGGACCTCGTTGCAGGTGTTGGCAGGGTTGTGGTGGTCATGGATCACACCAACAAGCACGGTGACAGCAAGGTCTTGAAGGCATGCACCTTACCATTGACCGGCAAGGCCGTGGTCGACCGCATCATCACCAATCTGGGCGTACTGGATGTTGTGGATGGCGGGTTGAAAATCGTCGAACTTGCCGATGATGTAACAGAAGACGAACTGCGCACCGCCACCGAGGCACATATCGTCTGAAAATAATCCACACCGACAGTTTCATACCGGTAACAAAGGGCCCTGCATGGGCCCTTTTCTGATCTTTCAGTTTCAGGCCCCTATATAACGCAACCGATCCAACGCGCCTTGCAGGATATAACCTGCCGCAACCTGATCAATTACCTCGGCCCGCCGCCTGCGTGAGGTATCCGCTTCCAGCAAGGCCCGCTCGGCCGCGACCGTAGACAGCCGTTCATCCCAAAAGGTAATGGGTAAATCCGTCAATCGCGTGAGATTGCGCGCAAAGGCACGTGTTGACTGTGCTCGCGGACCCTCGCTGCCATCCATGTTACGGGGCAGTCCCAGAACCAGGCCGGACAGCTCGCGTTCTGCCACGATTTTCAACAGGGCCCCGGCATCCTGGGTAAACTTTACCCGCCGGATTACCGTCAGGGGCGATGCAACATGGCGCAATCCGTCACTGACCGCCACCCCGATGGTCATGGTACCAAGGTCCAGCCCCGCAACAGCGCCCATGGATGGTATGGATGTGGCAAATCCGGCAATATCCTCGCAGATCATTCGGCAATTCCCGCCTTGTCGGCAACATCATTTATCAGGGCCAGCGCCTCGGCTGTATCCGCAAAGCGCACCCGTGCTTCGGCCAGAATTTCACGTGCCCGCGCAGTTTCACCAATCACAGACAGGGACGAAATCAGCCGGGCCCATTCCTCTGGTGTGCCCCCTTCGGTCGCCAGACGCGATTCCAGCTGAACAACCATGGAGCGGACGAAAGCTGCGCGATCTTCAGGGGACATTTCGACGGCGGCGGCCATCTGATCTGCATCGGGACCGGGCTGGCGGGCCGCCGGCGCAGGCTCTGGCATAACGTAATCAGGCTGTCCGGCAAGCCAGGCCATATCACGGATGACCGGTCGGATTGCCGCAGACCAGGAAGAATCAGGCGAAGCATCCTGTAACAGGTCAGCCCAGATCGGAAAAGCCCGGTCAGGGCGTCCGTTCTGCGCCTGCAAAAGCCCGGCCATATAACGCGCCTGTTCATTGCCCGGATTGATCCGAAGAGCCTGTGCCAGCTCTGCCTCTGCTTCGGCCGTAATCAGCCCCCCGGCTGTTTCGGCCATCAGCCCGGCCAGAAAGGCATGATCTGCAGCCGTTGCCTTATCCGCCAGCAGATCAACAAGATGCCCCTGCGCTTCCTTGGCCGCTAGGGTATTTCCAAGCCGCGCTTCGTTTCGGGCCAGCAGGGCCAGCCCCTGCAAATCATCGGGACGTTCCCTGACAGCACCACGCAGCTGTTCCATCAAGCGGGCATATTCCGGATCCGGTGAAGGTAGTGCAGGAGGCGGATCCGCAACCAGCTCAGCCTCGGATTGGGTAGGGCGGGCGGCATAACGCGCCTCAGCCATGGCAATCCGCGTGTTCAGTGCCATATCAGGCTGTGCCGGTCTGCCAAACTGTGTATAAAGCCCTACCCCACCGACCAGCAACAGACCAAGAATACCGGCTGCCATCAGTCGATGATGATCCTTGCCGCTTGTTATATCAACTTCGCGGCCAAGCGCCCGGTCCGCATCCAGCACCTTGCGACCGATTTCAGTCCGCAGGCGTTCAGCCTCAGCCTGATCAATGATGCCACGTACATGGTCGCGTTCAACCTCGGCCAGTTGATCGCGATAGACCCGCAGGTCATAAGCGGCAGCCGGTTCATCCGAAACCGCATGGACACGACGAAAAGGCCACAGGATCGCAATGGCAACAATCGCAGTCAGGACGGCGGCAAAAAGCCAGAACATGGATACTCCTTTTCAGCTACCTCCTAGATATGCACTTTATCCTGCCGGCAAAACCCCGCCGAACCATCAGGTCTGACGACTTTCATGCACAATCCTGCGACAGATTGAGGCATGTTAGTCCCGGTGTGCCGAGTTATGCATTGAAGATACTACATGGAACCCAAAGCGGAGCATTTACCATGGCAAATGAATCCAAGAGCCGCCTTTTCTATATCATCGGTGGTATTATCGTCGTCCTGCTGCTGGTCGTCTGGATGATGGGAAGCGGCGGCAGCGAAGAGCCGCCGACTGAAGGTGACGTTGCTGCAGGAGCCATCGAATCAGCCGAACCTACCGCCGACACCTCCCCGATTGAGGTTGCCCCCATGGAGGACAGCGCACCAGCAGACACCACTTCCGGTGCTATGGATGAGGTCCCGGCCAACTAATTGCAGAACACAAGCATTGGAAAGCCCCGGAACATCGTTTCGGGGTTTTTCCTTTTTTCGGATATATGTTAAATCTGCGCACAGGTCCCGCGCTGATAACATTGCGCTGCGTGGGTGATCGCAGCCAGATGGCCTGTGCCAGCCCCGGACAAAGCCAACCCTGACAAGAGGATGAACCATGGCCTTCACACGTCCCGACCTGCCCTATGCCCATGATGCGCTTGCCGATTTGGGCATGTCCCGTGAAACCTTGGAGTTTCACCACGACATTCATCACAAGGCCTATGTTGATAACGGCAGTAAGCTGATCGCCGGGACCGAGTGGGAAAACAAGTCCTTGGAAGATATCGTCAAAGGCACCTATCAGGCCGGCGCGGTTGCACAGAACGGTATCTTCAACAATGCCAGCCAGCACTGGAACCACACTCAATTCTGGGAAATGATGGGTCCGGGAAATTCGGCCATGCCCGGCAATCTGGAAATAGCGCTGACGGAATCCTTTGGATCGGCCGACAAGTTCAAGGAAGAATTTGCTGCCGCCGGTGCCGGGCAGTTTGGCTCTGGCTGGGCATGGCTGGTCAAGGATACCGATGGCAGCCTGAAAGTGACCAAGACCGAAAACGGTGTAAATCCACTATGCTTCGGACAAACCGCGCTTCTAGGCTGCGATGTATGGGAACATTCCTATTATATAGATTTTCGCAACAAGCGCCCAGCCTATCTGGATAACTTCCTGAACAAGCTGGTCAATTGGGAAAATGTCGCATCACGGATGTGATCTGCAGACCAGACGCATGACCGGAAGACCTGTCAGATTTCCGTTTCGGCAGGTCTTTTTTCATCAGGCCTGCTTACGGAAGGCAATCGCACCGCCAAGCAGCAGGCTAATCCCGAAACCAATCAGAGCATAATTCAAACTGCTTGAGGCCACATCTTTCCGGTTTGCCTCGGAAATATTCCTTGCAGCAGTCTGGGCATCAGCCCCGGATGCCTGAGCATCCATCATCGCAACCATGCCGGGATCGCTGCATTTTGACAAAAGCACGTCAAGCCCTTCCTGACTATCACCATTCCTGTCGTGGACAAGCTGTTCACAGCGCACCTGATCTTCAGCGGACACTCCGCCCGCAGTAAACAGCCTCCAAGCCCCAAAGCCAATCATGGCCAAGGCCACTACAACAATAATCAGTCTCAACATCGGTTCACCTTATAAGGGCTTTGTTGCACCAATCAGGGTTCGAGCGCAGTTCCCCTTTCCCCGGATGGCTTTATCCTATTGGCTCAGTGACGGGTATGCTAGATCACCTTGCGTTTAATCGTCACCGTATCCTGCTGCTTTAAAGAAGTTCCGGCATTCTTCGGGCGTGAAGAGATCGCAGATTTTTCCGACGGTTTTCCATAGATCGTGAATGGTTCTGGCACCGACCCGCCGGAGATGGGCTTTCAGCTTGGAAAATGCCATTTCTATGGGGTTCAGGTCCGGCGAACAGGGCGGCAGGAACAGAAACCATGCGCCGCGCTCGCGCAGGGCAGCCTTGGCCTTCTCG
>JBKEAB010000030.1:0-2865 GCA_047971845.1 Paracoccus sp. (in: a-proteobacteria)
CCACAACAGTGAGGCGGGCCGCAGAAGCCAAGGCGCACGCGGGCGGTCTTATGCGCAGATTTTCCAAGATGGGCTGGCCGAACGGCTTCCCAAAAAGCCGACAGCGACACAGCTATATTACGCTTCTCTGGTCTACACCCCCGCATCGGTTGACCGTTGGGGCCGGGTACAAATCTATAACTGGACCTATGGCGGGCCAGAAACTCAGCAGGACCTGCTGGCGTATCATGGCAAGGGTCAAATCCTGATCGGCCGAGAACCCGACAATTTCGACACGCCTGCCGTGGCCTTCGATGATCGCGGGCACCTGATTTGTAGGGATATAGCCCCTGTTAAAGCGGGTATTTACGACAGTGTTGATGGTGCGCGGGAAGCGGCCAAGCTGCGGAAGTCTGCGCGTGACGCGGTAAATCAGGCCGAAGCCGCGAACAACTATCTGGACGATATGGCGTTCCAGGCGGCACTGGCCGATCTGCCGGCACCCGAGGCTCCGTTGCTGCCAGAGCCAGTCAAGGTCGTGGGCGCGAAATTCGGCGGTTTGCAGCCCCAGCGGCGGGCGATTGCTCCGAAAGCACCGTCTGCGGCCGCACCGCACAAAAAAACCAATTTGACAGCAGAAATGCTGGACAATCTGGACCAAGCGACTGGCTTTAAGCCTGCACTCGGGTCCGGTCAGTAATCCGATGGGTGTTACAGCACCCACCGGACCATTCAACGCGGGCAACGCCCGCATCCTTGAACGGAGGTAAGGATGGCAGAAGTGGTTGAATTTGCCAAGCCGGGGGTGAAGTCCCCAGTAGCAGACGGATTTGTAATGACGGAAAGCGCACAGAATATCCTACGCTCGCTGCATTTGGTCCGGTCATTGAGCAATGCAGTCACGCTGATTGCTGCCGCGCCTGGCACTGGGAAAACAGAAGCGCTCAAGCATTTCGCTGCACGTCAGAACGCCGAAAAAATCACGCCAGACGGAAGGTGCAAACCTGACGAAGTATTCCTGCACACGGCCGTCGCCGGCGAGGGAACACCCTGGGGGCTGGCAGGCCAGTTGATGAAAATCCGGGGCTTGGGCCAGCCGAACAGCCGCAAGCTTGCGGAAATGCGGCAAATGATTGGCGCATGCGTCGGCGCGGGCGGCATGCTTCTGGTCGATGAGGCGCAATATCTGGTGCAACGCAATTCGCGCGGCAAGGATACTTGGGATTCGCTTGAGTGGTTGCGTGCAATGGCCGAAGAAGGCCGCTTCTCCATTGCCTATTGCGGCGATCTTGCCTTGCTCGACACCGCGACCCACCTGCCGCAACTCTGGCGGCGCATGCGCCGTCGCGTTGTCATCCGGCATGTCTCGAAAGAGGATGTGACGGTACTGGCAACGCACCGAGGTATTTCTGACCCGTCGATTATTGATGTGCTGTTTCGTGTTGCCCGGCGCGGTGGCGGTCTGGGTGATGTAGACAACGCAATTTCCCATGCGCGGCTGTTGTCGCGGCAGGAGATTCCGGGCGCGGCCTATATCATGGCCGCACTGGAAGATTTGAATCTGCTGGCTCGGGAGGATCGCTGATGACCTGCGCACAGATTCTAAAACGCCCGGAATTCGAGAGCTTCGGACAACAGGTGGATTGGGAAATGCGAAACAATCAGGTGCCTTGGGAATTGCCGATTTTATTACCAGAGGCTGCATGGAATGCACTGCCTGATGCCGTATCAGAACTGGTCTACGCGGTGCGGAGCGCGCGGAACGCCCTTGATCACTTGCATCAGGCGCTCAGCGATAGCGCGGCATCCGATCCCGGCCTTATCGGCCTGATCGAACTGTCCAGCCGTGGATTGAGGCATGTTGCCGAAAACGAGGGCGAGTTGCTCGATGATGTCGAATTCGTCATTCGCGAGGCGGTTTCACGGCTGGCAGAGCACAAGGTCAATACCAAAAGCAAGGAGCGCAAATCATGACGATCAGCAAAGCACAAAAGGCGATCATCCATGTCGCCAAGGGCAAGCTGGGCTGGGACGAGGACACCTATCGGCAGGTGCTGATCCGCATCGCCGGCGTGACCAGCTCGACCGAGCTTGACCAGGAAGGATTCTCGGCCGTGATGGGCTTTGCCGAATATTGCGGCTTTCGGCCTCTGGGCAAGGGCGCGCCGCGCTATGGCAACCGGCCGGGCATGGCGACCTTCGCCCAGCTTGAGCTGATCCGCGAGCTTTGGCGGGAAGTTCATGGCGCGCGGGACTGCGACGATGCGGCGCTGCTGGGCTGGCTGCGCAAGTATTTCAAGGTGGACAGCATGCGCTTTCTAACCTTGGGCGGCGCGCGCAAGGCGATCACCGCCTTGAAGGCATGGAAAAGCCGCGCGGCGTGATCCGGTCCGCACGGGAATCAGAGGGCGGCACCGGAAGGTGCCGCCCTTTTTCGTTTACCCCCCTTTTTTCGCCGTAGAGCGGCCTTCCGGCATTTCCAGCCAACCTGATACCCGGAAAGCCCGGACCCCGTTTAAAAACGCCGGAAACCCGTTTAAATTTTCGATTGCGCCGCCGATCCTCACCCGATCAAGAAAAGGGCTTGATTGAAAAGCCTCTCAAGCGCATTTTGTGATCTGCAATCCGAGTCATTTTCGGACAGCCGGTTGAAACAGGCCGTGAGGGAGGGCCGTCCCTCCGGGTTGCACCCCACGAATTCATTCAGGGGATAACGGCTTTCAGGGTTGACGGATAGTCGCTGCATGTCCGGCGATCCGTTTCCCTTCCTGCTTTCACCCACCTGCGACGAATGCGCTGGGATCGGTCTGCCCGATCCACCGACAATGCTCTGGGACAAGGAAGATGACTGCGGCCATGACGTGCTGCGCGCCTTCCTGCTGGCGC
>JBKEAB010000031.1:0-1874 GCA_047971845.1 Paracoccus sp. (in: a-proteobacteria)
AGCGACAATTCTTGCGGGGAACCAGAAGGTATTGTCGGCCCGGCTGTCGGATGCAAAGTTCTTTTGGGAGAATGATCTGCGCGTGGCAGGGGAAGGGATGGGGGCTTGGCTGGATGCGCTGAAAAACGTGACATTCCACAACAGGCTGGGATCTCAGGCGGATCGCATCGACCGCATTGCCACGCTGGCCCGGGAACTGGCCCCGGTGGTTGGGGCGGATGCGGATCAGGCCGGAGAGGCAGCGCGCCTGGCCAAGGCTGATCTGTCCTCGGAGATGGTCTATGAATTTCCTGAACTTCAGGGGGTGATGGGACGGTATTATATTGCCAAGGCCGGCAAGGGTGCGGCTGTGGCGGCTGCGGCGCAGGAGCATTATTCGCCGCTTGGCCCGTCGGATGATGTGCCGACGGCACCGGTATCGGTGGCCGTGGCGCTGGCGGACAAGATCGACCTGCTGACCGGGTTTTGGGCGATTGACGAGAAGCCGACCGTGAGCAAGGATCCCTTTGCACTGCGCCGTGCTGCGTTGGGGGTGATCCGGCTGGTGCTGGAGAACAATATCCGTATTGGGCTGGCTGAAATACTAATCGGTCCCCGATCCGGTGCCAAATCCGATAACCTTCTCTCCTTCATTCATGATCGTCTCAAGGTCTACCTGCGCGATCAGGGCATCCGGCATGATGTCATTGACGCCTGTATCGCGATGGAGGGTAATGATGACCTCAGCCAACTGGTCAGGCGGGCCCGGGCGCTGATGGATGTACTGAATACCGAGGATGGTGAAAACCTGATTCAGGGATTCCGGCGTGCAAACAATATCGTGATGCAGGCCGAGGAAAAGGATGGTGTGGAATACTCATTCGGGGCCGATCCGAAATTTTCCGAGACGGATGAGGAACGTGCGCTGTTCACGGCACTGGATGAGGCCGGGGCGAAAATTCAACCCGCTCTGGCGGCTCAGGATTTTCCTGCCGCCATGGCCGCCATGGCGGCCCTGCGGGCGCCGGTCGATGCGTTTTTCGAGGCGGTACAGGTGAATAGCGATAACGAGATCCTCCGCCGCAATCGCCTGAATCTTCTGAATCGCATCCGCCAGATCTGTGGCCTTGCTGCAGATCTGACCCGCATCGAAGGCTGAGGGCCGGACAGGGCCAGCAACCCCGCCATTCGGATGGGATACGGTTGCTGAAAGATGGAATATCCCGTAACCATGACAGAATAAATCTGGGAGGCACATATAATGTATAAAGTCTGGGGTTTTCTGACGGATTATTCGCTGCTTCTGATAATCGGTGCGCTGACTGCACTGGTCTGGGCGAATATCGATGCCACCAGCTATCACCATTTTGTCGAATTTGTCATCTGGGACCATGCGCCGATCGGACATCCGCATGATGGCTACCGGACGCTGACGCTGCATTATCTGGTCAATGACGTTCTCATGGCCCTGTTCTTTGCCATTGCCGCCAAGGAAGTCTGGGAAGCCATCGCCCTCAAGAACGGCTCCTTGCGCGGCAAGAAGGCAGCGACGCCGCTTTTTGCCACGGCGGGCGGGATGTTCGGCCCGATTGCCATCTATCTGGGGATTGCCGCCGTCATGGGGTCCGAGACCTACAGCGCGGTGTCGAATGGTTGGGCCATTCCGACCGCAACGGATATCGCGTTCTCCTATCTGGTTGGACGTCTGGTCTTTGGTGCTGGGCATCCGGCGGTTCGTTTCCTGCTGTTGCTGGCCATTGCCGATGATGCCGCAGGTCTGATTATCCTTGCGATCTTTTATCCCAGTGGCGATCTGGCCCCGGTCTGGCTGCTTTTGTCTGCGGGGGCGTCACTGGCGGCCTATCTGCTGTTCAACTGGCTGCCCGGAAAACTGG
>JBKEAB010000032.1:0-24294 GCA_047971845.1 Paracoccus sp. (in: a-proteobacteria)
ACGGATGACCTGCGCCCGGAAAGCTTTTTGAGCAGCCGGTCGACGCTGGCAGGGGTGTTCTCAAAGGTGCCAAAGCTGAGAACCTCGTCACGCACCCACCTCTGGCAATCGCAACCGCCAGCTTGTCCTTTGAAACGTCAATTCCAACATAAGTCGTCTATTGTTCATTTGCCATGTCTTCCTCCATCGCAGAACGACGGCACTTGCCGTCAGGCGAGCGCCGATGAAAAAAACATGCGGTCTTACGGTAAGGGGTCTTTGAAAGGTCGACAACACGGTCATCCGGACCGGGAAAATTCCGTAACATCACTTTGACAGACGGGTATTTGCCTGTCGGGAAACATTTTCTATAGTTGCTGGCAATACGGCCGTGGCATCTGAAGGAACAGGGACGTGGATTGGAAAAAGCCCTTTGGCATTTCGCTTTTCCCACTTTTCCTGGGGCTTTTGTTCTTTGCAGCTTCCCTGACACCGTCGCTGATACCACGTTCTTGGCTGATGCAAGGGCTGCTTGGCGGCGCCGTCACGGCACTCGGTTACATGCTGGGCCGTCTGGGCCTGACCATCTGGCGACAGATGGAACTTCCACAGCTGACCGGACGCGCCTTTGTCATTGGTCATGCCGTTATCGGTATTCCCGTTTTGGTCATCGTTTCCTATGCCCTTGCCCGATCCGGTGTCTGGCAGAACTCGATCAGGACCCGGATGGGTCTGGATCCGATCCATTCGATCCGGGCGCTCCAGATGCTGGCCGTAGCGGTTCTGGTCTTCGCCGTATTGTTTCTGATCGGGGCTGTGATCCGTATCCTGTTCGACCACACACGTTACTGGCTGTATCGCTTCATGCCACAGCGAACAGCCAATATCTCAGGGTTGCTGATTGTCGCGGGACTGCTGTTCATCGGGACCCGCGACGGGCTGATAGACCGGATGACCAGTTTCTTCGACCAGACATTTACTGTGGCACAGGATCTTTTCGACAACGCCCCGCCACCCCCGGAGGGGGTAAATGTTTCAGGAAGTGAGGCATCCCTGATCGACTGGGGCGCCATGGGCCAGCCGGGTCGGAATTTTGTGACCTCGGGACCGGATGCCGCAGCCATTTCCCGTTTCAGTGGACGCCCGGCAAAGGACCCTCTGCGCGTTTATGTCGGACTGGCTGAAGCCAGAAGCGCACAGGAACGCGCCGATAAAGCCCTGGCTAAATTGCTGCGTACTGGCGGGTTTGACCGTAAAGTCCTGATCATAGCCATGCCGACGGGGACCGGATGGCTTGATCCCGGCAGTTTCGATGTGGTCGAATACATGCATGACGGAGATATTGCGACAGTTGCCGTGCAATATTCCTATCTGCAATCACCTCTGGCCCTGATCCTGGAAACCGAAGCCGGGTTGGAACAGGCTCGTGCACTGACCACCACCATTCATGATTACTGGCGCAGCCTGCCTAGGGACAGTCGGCCACGCCTTTATGTCCATGGCCTGAGCCTTGGCGCATGGGCCTCAATGTATGGGACTGACCTGCCGGCTCTTCTGGACGACCCGATAGATGGTGCCCTTTGGGCTGGGCCGCCTTTCCCTTCGGCCCGCTGGAACGAGGCGATGGCAGCCCGTAATCCTGCCTCTTCCTATGTTGCTCCGGATGTCGGTGATGGCCGGCTGTTCCGCTTTGCCAGTCACGTCAAACCCGCTGGCGGAGCGGATGGTTGGGGAGATATGCGTTTGATGTTCCTGCAATATTCCAGCGATCCAATCGTCTTTTACGAACCGCAGTCACTGTGGCGGGCACCGGAATGGATGCGTGAACCACCGGCCTTCGATGTATCACCTGACTTGCGGTTCATTCCGGTGGTGACACAGCTCCAGCTTGCTCTCGATATGGCATTCGCGCTCGGGGCACCCTCTGGTCATGGGCATGCCTATTACGCCCGTGATTATGTCGGTCCATGGTATGCCGTTACCGCACCAGAAGGCTGGACGGATGCTGATAGCGAACGGCTGCAACAACATTGCAACAAGGAAAAGCAGCAAGGATGCAACAACGGATGAAACGCTGGGTCTGGCTGACGGTTATCGTTACCGGGCTGATCGTGGCAGGGCTTGCCCTGAACACCTATCGCCACTGGGCTGGTCTTGCGGTAATGACTTCCGATCCCGCCGAGCGTCAGGATCTGCTGGAACCTTATTGGCGAATGGTTCCCGAAGGTGCCCCTGTCTCAGGCACGGAAACGGTTCTGCTGTCTGGCTGCGATGGTGTTCACGACAATATGGATTACTGGGCCGGAGTTGCCGGGCGTCATGGCCGTACATCACTGATCCTCGACAGTCATCGCTCGCGCGGTCTTAATACGTTGGAAAGCTGGCGACTGCTTTGCATGGGGCAGGCCTTGCCCGGTGCACAACGGGCCGGGGATCTGGCTGTTGCTATGTCGCTGATACAAGAACCGGATGTGCTGTTACTGGGGGCCTCTCATGGAGGATGGACGATACTGGAGTTCCTGCGCCAGACCCTGACCGATGATGTCCCGCCGGGGCTGAGTGAATGGCCGGCCCCACCGACGGAAATGCTGAACCGCGTATCCGGGGCCATCCTACTTTATCCATATTGCGGTATGCTGAACGGGGCCAATGAGGGTGACTGGACCGGGATGCCTCCCATCCTGATGATCCTTGCCGAACAGGATGAACTGCGTGTTACACCTGATTGCAAGCAGATGGCCAAAAACCTGCGTGCACGCGGTGCAACAGTTGATATCCTGCTTCTGGAAAAGGCAGGACATGGTTTCGACCAGAAGGAGCGGGCACCGTTCTCGGTACTGAACTTTGATGCCGGACTGCGTGACAAAGCCACCCGCGAAGTTGAAGCCTTCATGACACGTTACGGTATCTGACAACAGACATGTCGTCTGTAACCGGTATGATATGCTGACCTGGAAGGCGACGCCTTGATCCGTGTATTGTCACCGGAATTTACCCCGAACCGGATCTTGTCTAAATTCCTGCGGATGTTAGCCTCTGCCAACCTCAATTGCAGGAGCAGAGCATGCCGACTTTCCCCCACATGACCCGCCGCGGTTTTCTCTCAACCTCTGTTGCCGGGGTCGGCCTGGCGGTACTGCATCCGTTTTCCGCCCGTGCGCAAGCCGGTCAGGCACATCTGCGAATCATGGAGACCACTGATCTGCATGTTCATATCTGGCCCTATGACTATTATGCCGACAAGCCGGTCGATACCGTTGGGGTCGCACGTACGGCTGCCCTTGTTGACGGAGTGCGGGCAGAAGCCACGAATTCGATCCTGCTCGACAATGGCGACTTCCTGCAAGGTAACCCGCTGGGTGATTATATCGCTTATGAACGTGGGATGGAGCAGGGGCAGATGCACCCGATTATCACGGCAATGAATACCGTGGGCGTCGATGCCGGAACATTGGGGAACCATGAGTTCAATTATGGGCTGGATTTCCTGAAAAATACACTGGCCGGGGTGAAGTACCCGGTGGTCTGCTGTAATGTTGTGACAGTCACAGGCGAAACACCCGATCAGGACAAAACGCTGGTGCCGCCCTATACCATTCTGGAGCGTGACCTGACGGATGGAGTAGGCGAAACCCACCCGATTCGCATCGGATTGATCGGTTTTGTCCCTCCGCAGATCATGCAATGGGATCGCAAGCACCTGGAAGGCAATGTTTCGACCCGTGGCATTGTCCCTGCCGCCGAGGCCTGGGTTCCAAAGCTGCGTGCGGAAGGAGTCGATCTGGTCATTGCACTGTCCCATTCCGGGATTGAGGCGCTGCCTCTTGATGAAACTGCCGAGAATGCCTCGCTTGCACTGGCCGGAGTGGATGGCGTTGACGTGATCCTGACCGGGCACCAGCATCTGGTTTTCCCTGGCAGCGATTTTGAGGAGGTCGGAGGAGCAGATGCCAGCACAGGTACACTGAACGGCAAGCCTGCTGTTATGGCCGGTTTCTGGGGCAGCCATATGGGGCTGGTCGATCTGCTGCTGGAACGCGAAGGCGAAAACTGGAAGATTGCCGGCCACACTGTCGAAGCACGTCCGATCTATGAGCGAGATGCTGATCGCAATGTTGTACCGTTGGTTGAAAGTGTCGTGGCCGTCGAAGAAAGCGTTGCGGCCGAACACCAGGCAACACTGGATTACGTCCGACAGTCCGTTGGCAAGACATCTGCACCGCTTTACAGCTACTTCGCCCTTGTCGCGGACGACCCTTCCATTCAGATCGTTACCAATGCCCAGAGATGGTATATCAAACAGATGATGGCCGGTACGCCCTATGAAGGATTGCCGATCCTGTCAGCCGGTGCCCCCTTCAAGGCAGGAGGACGCGGTGGTCCGGATTATTATACCGATGTTCCGGCAAGCGATATCGCCATTAAGAATGTTGCGGACCTGTATCTTTATCCAAACACGATCCGGGCTGTGAAGGTGACCGGGGCTCAGGTCAGGGAATGGCTGGAACGCAGTGCCGGAATCTTCAATCAGATTGACCGGAACTCAGTCGATCAGATTCTGCTGAACCCGGGTTTTCCCAGTTATAACTATGATGTCATCGACGGTGTCACTTACAGGATCGACCTGTCGCAGCCGTCAAGGTACGATAGTGAAGGCGTACTGGTAAACGAAGGGGCACATCGTATCGTGGACCTGCAATTCGATGGAACTCCCATCGACCCGGATGCGGAATTCATCGTTGCAACCAACAACTACCGCGCCAGTGGCGGCGGGCATTTTCCCGGCAATGACGGATCAACCATCGTCTTCGAAGGGCCGGATACGAACCGCGATATCATCGTGCGTTATATCGTCGAACGGGGAACCATCGATCCCGCCGCCGATGGCAACTGGTCATTTGCACCAAATGGCGGGGCAACGGTCTTGTTCGATACGGGCCCGAAAGCCGTGGAATACCTGGCTGATATGCAACAGCTGAATATCGAGCCTGTCGGTGATGGTGAAAACGGGTTCACCCGTTTCCGCATCACGCTGTAAGACACGAAGCACGCCAAACGGCATCACAGATACATGATGCGGCATTCTCTGGCAGATCATTGGCTGGTCATGCAGCCATGACCCGATATCAACGGGACCGGCGATCCCCATCCCCGCACACCTGACGGAGCCTATATGACTGATACCATCCAACCAGCAGAGCGCACCGGTGATCGTTATGCCCGCGAACTGGAGCGCCATCTCGACTGGCTGGACAGCTTCACTTCAACCGCACTTGGCGTACTGTCGGCAGCATCGGGGATCTATACCTATCTTGGTGTGCGGACCCTGCTGGACGATCCTGGTATGTGGACGACATTTGCAGCTCTGGCTTATTCAATTGCGGTTTCGGTTGGGATTTTTGTCTTCTGGTCCTATATGTTGCGACTTTTGCCGGCTGTGCGTGGGGCGGCCTCCCGGACGGGATTACTGCTGGCCATGGGACTTGGCAGTGTGGCTATTATCGCCATGTCATCCTGGCTGAATGCCGCGGCACTGGCAGGGGGATCGGCTGTCGAAACCCATATGGCGACGACTGTGCAGCGTTATCAGGCATCTCTGGAACGGGCGCATTCCAATGCCGTTGCCGGCCAGTCGCTGGAACGCGATGTGGCCCGGGTCCGTCAAAGCTTTAATGATCTGTCGGAACTTGAGGCCGGGGGCACGCTGTCCGGTTTCTCGGGGCGCGGTGCCGTGTTTCGTGTTCTGCGCCAGAAAGGGGCCGAACTTGAAGCACTGGAAACTCAACTGACCGATATTGTGGATCCGGTTGAGGATACATTCGCACAAGGCAATGCCATCCTGTCGCGCATGCGTGGTGTTTCAGTCGGACCTGGCGCATTGGAAGATCGTACGGTTCGGTTTTCCGAAGATGCCGTGGAACTGTCGGGCCTGATTACCCAGTTGCGCCAACTGAATCCTGCACCGCTTGTCAGCCGTGCCGCCAAGGATCTTTCCGAAGCTGTTGTCCTGCCCGAGCTTGACGGCTCCACCCCTGAAGTTCAGCAGGGACAGTCCAGAACGATTGCCTCGGTTCTGTCTCTGGTCGAGCAACGTGCCGATACGCTGGCCAGCGCCGCTGCTGAGGTTGAGGCTTTGCCACCGCCGGATGAAGCCGTCTATGCGCCGATTTCGGCAGCTGATGCCGTTATTGTCTATGCAGGAAACTACGTTCCGGCATGGGCAGGCGCGATTTCAATCGACCTGCTGCCTGCGGTGCTGGTCTTCATTATCATGGTCGTTCAGGCGGCGATCAGGACCGGCCGGGGTATCCGCCATACCGATGACCGCATGACAGTAGGTGAATTGCGTGCAGCACTCGCGGCGGCAGAGGTACTGCGGGAATATGAAGATTACGCAGCAACACCCTTTCCTACCCCGGACATGCCAGCCCCTGATCGTCATCCGGAGGCCTGACGTGCGGTTCCTGTCATCTCCACAAACTGTGATCCGTATGGTCCTGTTATCACAGGTAGTGCTTGCTGTTGCTATTATCGCGATCGACCTGCAAGGCAGTTCGGGAACGGCTGCACCGGGGCTGTTTGCGCCCCCGGCCGATGGTCCAAACATCCGGCCATACCGCCCTGACCTGCGTCTGGCAGAGCCCGGAGCACCGGCAATGCGTCCGATGCCGGACCAACTGGAATTCAGCGTAGGCGGGGACAGGATCCATATCAACGGGCAGATTGCCAATGGTGATGCCGACCGTTTCCTTCGCTGGCTGGATGATACCCGCCCCGGCGAACGTCTGGTTTCACTGGACAGCTCTGGCGGATCCGTTGCCGATGCATTGGCGATCGGGCGGGCCATCCGTGGGGCAGGTTTTGATACGATTGTTGAAGATGGCGCGGTCTGTCTGTCTGCCTGTCCCTATTTGCTGGCCGGAGGGAAGACCCGCAATGCCACGGATGGCGCCGTTATCGGGGTACATCAGCACTATTTCGGCAAGAATACGATTCTACCCGCCTTCATGGCTGTCCGCGATGTACAGCGGGCACAGGCCAGTGTCATGGATTATCTGGATGAAATGGGCGTGGACTTGCGCCTGACAAGCCATGCCTTGCGGACCCCTCCGGAGGAAATCAATATCCTCGAACATGATCAGATGCGGGAATTGCAATTGATTTCCGGGATATCTGAGGCTGGCTGAACAGTCAGAATGCGTTTCTGCCCTTGACTGTTGCGCACAGGTCGACAGTATCAGGGCGCCCGAAAAATCCGGGTGCCGTCCATGTCATGCCAACATTCCGGATGAAACCATGACCTTGCCCTTACAGGTGCCCGCAGCAAAACGAGTACAACAATGAAGGTGCTGATCTGTGAGAGCCATGATGCTGCCATTTACCGTACGGCAGGCCTGATTGCCGACCATGTTCAGGCCCGGCCCGATGCGGTGCTGGGGCTGGCAACTGGTGGCACGATGCTGCCACTATATGAAAAGCTGGTTGAACAGCATCGCAAAGGTCTGTCTTTTGCCAGGGTCACGACCTTCAATCTGGATGAATATGTCGGCCTGGCCCCCGAACATCCGGCATCTTATCACAGTTATATGCGCGATATCCTGTTTCGCCATATTGACATCGACTCCAGACGGACACACCTGCCTCACGGCGATGCGCCCAACCCGAATGCCGAAGCTGATCGTTATGAAATGCTGATCGAAACAGCGGGGGGGCTGTCACTGCAATTGCTGGGTATCGGGCATAATGGCCACATAGGGTTTAACGAACCAACATCGTCACTGGCATCGCGAACACGGGTCAAGACCCTGACAGAAAGCACCCGAACGGCAAACCAACGCTTCTTCGGTCCCGGCGAAATACCCCCTGAATATGCCATTACCATGGGGGTCGGCACGATCATGTCCGCACGCGAATGCCTGTTGTTGGCCACTGGCCCGGCAAAGGCAGAGATTATGGCAACCATGATCGAAGGATCGGTTTCTGCCACCTGTCCAGCATCCGTTTTGCAGATGCATCCGCATGCAACCATTGTTCTGGACCGTGCGGCTGCCGCCAATCTGAAGCTGACTGATTACTATCAGCATGTTCATCCGGACGGGGCGGCAACCCGGTTCGACTGACTGACCGCATTCAGTCCGGGGTTTGCCTTTCATCGGCAAGGATGGAGCCCCGCAGCTTGCAAGAGCAGCCCGGCACCTGAAAGCGGTCGGGCTGCTGCTACCCTGTATTACCAGCTGGTCAGAACCGAACCCTGATATTTCTCTTCGATGAACTCTTTCACCTCGGGGCTGTGATAGGCTTCAACCAGTTGTTGTGCCCAGGGTTGATCTTCATCACCATTACGCACGACGATGATATTCACATAAGGGCTGTCGGCCTTTTCCATTGCAATGGCGTCAGTTTTCGGGCTCAGCCCGGATGCCAGTGCGTAATTGGTATTGATGATTGCAATATCCGCATCAGCAAGCGCACGTGGAAGCTGGGCTGCATCAAGTTCAAGGAATTTCAGCTTCTTTGGATTTTCAGTCACATCCAGCGGGCTGGGAACAAGTCCGGTATCTTCCGCCAGAGTCAGCACATCCAGATCCTGCAGGACCAGCAGCGCCCGACCGCCATTGGTCGGATCATTTGGAATGGCCACCTTGCCGCCTTCTGGTAAATCAGCAATATCCTTGATCTTGTTGGAATAGATGCCCATCGGCGTGGTGATTGTGGTGCCGGCCTCGACCAGTTCAAACCCACGGTCCTTTATCTGGTTTTCCAGATAGGGACGGTGCTGGAAGCTGTTGGCATGCAGATCCCCGTCGGCAAGCGCCTGATTGGGAACGACATAGTCGGAGAACTCGACCACGTCGATATTCAACCCCTTTGGGGCGGCAACCTTTGCAACCTCTTCCATGATTTCGGCATGTTCGCCGGGTGAAACACCGACATTGATATCTTCAGCCATGGTGGACACCGCCGAAAGGGCAAGCACGGAAACAAATGTGGTCAGACGAAACATGTTACGGCCTTTCTTCTTGGGGAATCAGTTACCGCGATTACGCGGAGCACGTTTGTCGACACGGGCAGCTATCGCTTCACCGGCCGACTGAACCAGCTGAACCATGATGATCAGGATGATGACCACTGCCAGCATCACATCAGGCATGAAGCGCTGATAACCATAGCGGATGCCAAGATCGCCAAGTCCCTCCCCCCCAACGGCACCAACCATAGCAGAATAGCCGATCAGGCTGACCACGGCGAGTGTCAGGCCCAGGACAATGCCTGGCAGGGCCTCGGGAACCAGTACCTTGATAATGATCTGAAGCGGTGTGGCCCCCATGGCACGGGCTGCCTCGATCAGACCTGCATCAACCTCACGGATGGCATTTTCAACCAGTCGGGCAATGAACGGAATGGCGGCAATGGTCAGGGGCACGATTGCTGCTGTCGTTCCGATTGACGTGCCAGCAATCCAGCGCGTGAAGGGAATAATTGCCACGACAAGAATAATGAAAGGAACCGAACGGGCAGCGTTTACCACCAGCCCCAGTGCCTTGTTCCATGCGGAGGCCGAAAGCAGTTCTCCACGCTGGGACGTCGCCAAAAACACGCCAAGCGGCAAGCCGAACAGGGTTCCCAGCACTGCTGAAACGGCCACCATATAAATGGTCTGCAAGGTGGCATCGTATAAAAGGCCGATCAGATTAGCGGACATAGCCGAGTACCTCCGTTAGCAAGCCGTGACGATCCAGATAGGTGCGGGCATCCGTACCACGTGCCGCATCGACCGATATCAGCAGATTACCAAATGGCCGGGTGCCGATTTCTTCGACCGCACCGGTAAGGATATTGGCCTCAATCCCCATTTCCGAAGTCAGTTTTGCCAGCATCGGATCAGTTGCATGCTGCCCCGAGAAGGTAACGCAGATGACTTCCTGCGCCGGGACGGTATCGGGACGGGATGCTTCCAGCCGGCCCGCAATGAAGCCCGGCAGGTTAATCCCTGTGACACCTGACAGAAAAGAGCGGGTCGTTGCATGCTGTGGGCGGATAAAGACATCATGGGTCGGACCGGCCTCCACGATCCGGCCGCCATCAATTACGGCAACATGGCTGGCGATATCCCGGATAACCGCCATTTCATGGGTGATCAGCAGAATTGTCAGGCCAAGATCGCGATTGATATCGGCCAGCAGGCGCAGCACGGTCTGCGTGGTTTCCGGATCCAGTGCCGAGGTTGCCTCGTCTGACAACAGGACCCTGGGTTGCGTTGCAAGCGCCCGTGCAATACCGACACGCTGCTTCTGTCCGCCCGACAACTCTGCCGGATAACGGTCTCGCTGAGCCTCAAGCCCAACGCGGGCAATCAGATCGTTGACCCGCGAACGGATCTGTCTCGATCCCACTCCGGCAACTTCCAGCGGCAGGGCAATATTTCCGTAAACCGTGCGGGAAGCCAGCAGGTTGAAGTGCTGAAAGATCATGCCGACTTCGCGCCGGATCGTCCGCAAGGCACTTCCTGAAGCACCACCAACATCATTGCCGCCTACAGTCACGATCCCCGAGGTCGGACGTTCCAGCCCATTCACCATGCGCAGCAATGTGGACTTACCCGCACCTGAACGACCGATCATTCCACAGATCGTACCGGGCTCAACCGTCAGTGTCACATCCTGCAATGCAACCACACGTCCGCGGCCGGCCGTATCAAAGGATTTTCTGACAGCATCAAACTGAATCTCGGCGCCGGTTTGGGATGGCTGGGACATGTATCCGTTCCAATGGTCCTGAACGGACAGGCGCGTAACGCGTTTTACGCAGGAAAGGCAAGACAGACTGTCGAAGCCGGGGCGAAGAAGACCCGGTTTCCACCCCCGTATCCATAGACACGACACCCTTCCTCATCAGAGTGGTTTCAGATAACAGGAACATGGTAAAAGCTGGAATCAAGACGAAATATTCCACCTGATGGCATGCATCATGGGCCCGCTTGCCATATCGGCAGCTGGCATGGTTGCATATTTCTGTGGCTAATTGTCTTGTTACACAGGCACAGACAAAAGGGTCCGAACCGGCATATGCTGCTGACAGACACTACCTGCGCTGAAATGGCTCTCATTCACGTGAACAAAAAGCTTGAGCCAGCAGATAAAATCAATATGTAGTGTTTTTTGATTGCTAAACCACCAAGGACAGCACAATGACCCGCTTTGCCGCCCCTATTGCCGAACAGATCTGGGAAATGAAATACCAGCTCAAGGATGCTGACGGGCAGGCAATCGACATCTCGGTTGAGGATAGCTGGCGTCGTGTCGCCCGTGATCTGGCACGGGTCGAAAAGGACCCGGCAAAATGGGAAGATCGGTTCTATGCGGCACTTGAGGATTTCAAATTCCTGCCCGCAGGCCGAATTCTGGCCGGCGCGGGACCGGGGCGTTCTGTCACACTGTTCAACTGCTTTGTCATGGGCACGGTCCCCGACAGCATGGCCGGCATTTTCGACATGCTGAAAGAAGCTGCCCTGACCATGCAACAGGGTGGTGGAATCGGCTATGATTTCTCTACCATCCGGCCACGGGGTGCGGCGGTGAGGGGGGTTGCTGCCGATGCCTCCGGCCCGCTGAGTTTTATGGATGTATGGGATGCAATGTGCCGTACGATCATGTCGGCAGGGTCTCGTCGCGGGGCCATGATGGCCACAATGCGCTGCGATCACCCCGATATTGAAAGCTTCATCGAAGCTAAGCAGGACAGTGCCCGGCTGCGCATGTTCAACCTATCGGTCCTGATCTCTGACGATTTTATGGAAGCGGTGAAGGCCGATACGTCATGGGATCTGAAATTTGAAGGGAAGGTCTATCATACGGTGCAGGCCCGCGACCTGTGGAACCGGGTCATGCGTGCGACCTACGACTATGCCGAACCGGGCGTGATCTTCATTGCTCGGATCAACAAGGCCAATAACCTGCAATATATCGAAACCATTGCTGCAACCAATCCCTGCGGTGAACAGCCTCTGCCCCCTTATGGAGCCTGCCTGCTGGGCAGTATCAACCTTGCCCGCCTGATGACCGACCCGTTCGGCGCGGCGGCAAGACTGGACGAGGCGGCGCTTGATGATCTGGTACGCACCGCCGTGCGCATGATGGATAACGTGGTTGATGCATCGAATTTCCCGTTGGAACAGCAGGCAGCCGAAGCACAGGCCAAGCGTCGTATTGGTCTGGGCGTTACCGGACTGGCGGATGCACTTCTGATGCTGGGTCTGCGCTATGGTGCGCCTGATGCGGTTGAACAGACCCGCAAATGGATGAAAACCATTGCTCGCAGTGCCTATCTTGCCAGTTCGGACCTCGCGCAGGAAAAGGGAACATTCCCGTTATTTGATGCAGATGAATATCTGAAATCCGGTTTCGTGAAGCGCATGGACAATGATGTGCGCAAGGCCATAGCGAGGAACGGTATCCGGAATGCATTGCTGACTTCAATCGCACCGACCGGGACGATCAGTCTTTATGCCGGCAACGTCTCATCCGGGATCGAACCGGTCTTTGCCTATGCCTATACGCGCAAGGTCCTGCAAAAAGACGGATCACGAACCGAAGAAGAGGTTGTGGATTACGCTGTCCGGATGTGGCGCGACCTGAAAGGTGATACGGCACTGCCGGACTATTTCGTCAATGCACAGACGCTTGCTCCGAAAGATCATGTCGCTATGCAGGCAGCAGCACAAGAATGGGTGGACAGCAGTATTTCCAAGACCATCAACTGTCCTGAGGATATCAGCTTCGGGGACTTCAAGGATGTCTATCTGTCGGCATGGGATCTGGGCTGCAAGGGCTGTACAACCTATCGCCCGAACGATGTGACGGGCAGTGTGCTGTCGGTCAGCGAAACCAGCGAAGCCACCCCCGAGACCGATCAGGGGGCAGAGGTTGTTTATCTGACTGAACCACTGGACCGCCCGGCAGCACTGGAAGGATCGACGTACAAGCTGAAATGGCCCGGCTCAGAACATGCGATCTATATCACGGTCAATGACATCATACAGGGCGGGCACCGCCGCCCCTTCGAGGTCTTTATCAATTCGAAGAATATGGAACATTACGCTTGGACTGTTGCTCTGACCCGGATGGTTTCGGCCGTATTCCGTCGCGGAGGTGAGGTCAGCTTCGTTGTTGAGGAGCTGAAAGCGGTTTTCGATCCCCGTGGTGGGGCATGGATGCAGGGTAGTTATGTTCCTTCAATTCTTGCAGCGATCGGTGGAGTAATTGAACAGCACATGATTGCAACAGGCTTCCTTGCCGGCGAGGGAATGGCCCCGAAATCCGATCCACAAGCCGAAGTCGTTGCCATCGGTGAACGTCCACGCGGCCCGACCTGCGCAAGCTGTGGTCAATACGGTATGCGTATGATTGAAGGCTGCATGACCTGCCCAAGCTGTGGCCATTCAAAATGCGGGGGATGACATGGTGTGCATGTCAGAGGGCCATGTTCCATGAAACAAGTTTGGGCTGCATTTTCCCCTTTCCCAAGCGGTCAGTTTGCGGAGCTGACATACTGCTCGCCCAAGGTGGTGGGGCATGCGGTTTGGGATCTTGATTGGGATCTCTGTTCATAGCTGGTGGCTTTTTGCCACGCCATGCGGCCATGCCCGGCGATCATGTGGATATCTGACCTTCGCATATTTATCTCACCGCGATATGTTGAATTTGAAAGGTATCCCGTTACATCCGGCTTGTCTTTACCGGCAGCTCTTCCTGCTCAGGGCTGGCTGTCGTGCAAGTCTTGTAAGACTGATCAGTCCCATGAAACCTCTGCAAGGAAGATATAGCCGGCACCGTAGATCGTCTTGATCAGCTGGGGGTTTTTAGGGTCTTCACCCAGTTTATTACGTAACCGCGAAATACGGACATCCATTGCCCGGTCAAAGCTTTCCCCGCCAGCCCCTCCAAGTGCTTCGAGCATTTGCGTACGCGAAATCAGCCGGCGTGGATTGTCGAGGAACAGACGCAGCAATTCGGCCTCGGCATGGCTCATCGGGATTTCCGTCTTGTCACGGGCAATCAGCATGTAGCTGTCAAACTCTGCCTTCCACCCGGCGAATTTTGCCTTTCTGTGCTGATCGGAGCAATTGGGTACGGACGGGCGGCGCAGGCGGGCGCGAATGCGGGCGACCAGTTCCGTGGGCTCGAAGGGCTTGATGATATAGTCGTCTGCCCCCAGTTCCAGTCCGATGACGCGGTCCTGTACCTCTGCCCGGCCGGAGACGATGATGATTGCCGCCCCTGATTCCGTAGCAAGCCGATGAACAAGTGCCAGCCCGTCACGGTCCGGCAGGCCCAGATCTACCAGACAGGCATCCGGGGTGATCTGGCGCAGCCAGGCTTCGAACTCTGTTGCCCGCGCAAAGGTCATGGTCCGGAACCCGGCGGCCTGCAGTGTATCAGACATGATGTGGCGAATTTCGGGTTCATCTTCCAGAATTGCGATCAATGGTGATGTGTCAGTCATAGTTCACCTGAGAAAGTGCATCCGCCAAAGTGGCTGCATCAAAGGGTTTGTTCAGTATCGGTCCGGTCGCCACTTCGCGCAGGGGATCGCCCGGTGGCAATGCGGTCATCAGTATCAGGGGCGGTCCGGAAAGTGTCGCCAGATCACTTCCAAGACCGTCGCCAAGCTGCAGGTCGGACAGGATCAGGGTCAGGCCAGGCAGGTCAGCAAGGCCCTGTGCTTCATTCAGGGAAGCTGCCTCGATTACGGAATGGCCCAATTGTGTCAGCATCAGACGCAGCATTTCGCGCAGTTCACTGTCATCTTCAACCAGCAAGACCATCTGGGGACGAACCGGCCGCAGCGGCAGCCGCAGGCGTGCACAGGCACCGGAGCGGTCTCTGCGATTTGACAGATGCAGAGTACCACCGGCAAGTTTTGTCTGATCGAAGACCATGGCAAGGCCCAGACCAGAACCCTGGCCTTGTTTTGTAGAAAAGAACGGCTCGGTTGCACGGGCCAGAACCTCTGGCGAAAATCCCGGACCGGTATCGGTGATCTCCAGCTCCAGCCAGGGGGCTGCGGTACGCGCTGACAACATGATCTCACCGCCTGCATCGCCCATGGCATCGCGTGCATTCAGGATCAGGTTGAGAAGTGAATCCTGCAAATGCCCGGGATCCAGCATCAGCCGGTCATGTGGCAGATCCGTTTTCAGGGTCAGCCGTACATGCTTGCCCAATGTCGCACGTGACATTCCGGCGATATCATGTAGCAGGGATTGCAGATGGAGGGGCTTGGGGGAGATGCCGGGTGGCGTTGCTATCTGACCAATCCGCTTGAGAAGTTCAACCCCGCGCCGTGTTGCGGCCAGAGTGGCCTGTACATCGGTATGGGCTTGCCGGGACAGCTCCGTGCGGCTCAGCCGGTCCTGCAAGCCGAGGATCACGGTCAGGAGGTTGCCGAAATCATGTGCAAGGCCAGAAGTGATCTTTGCTGCGAGTTCCCGGCGTGTGGCATGGGTCAGTGCCTCGCGGACCTCGACTTCTGCGGTGACATCAGTTGACAGGATATAAGCGCCATTTCCGGCACGGTCAGGGGTCAGTGCGATACGGATTCGGCGACCGGATTCGGCATGGGTGATTTCAAAAACCTGATAACGTCCGGAAAATGCCAGATCCATATGGGGCCTGATTGCCGCAAAGGCTTCGGTACCCAGAACCTGATCGCCGGTCAGTCCGATAATGTCGGGACGAGTGCCGGGAAAGACCTGCGGCAATTGCCGGTTGGAAAAGACATAGTGATAATTCCGGTCCATATGGGCAATATGGGCCGGGATCATTTCGGTTACCTGCCGGGTCTGGGCCTGGGTTTCAGTAACCACGCGTTTGGCTTCCTGCAGGGCGGAGATGGTGGCAGCAAGTTCACGGTTGACTGCCGCCAGTCGTTCGGCATTTTCCAGAACCTGTGTTGAAAGGACTTCGGATCGGGCACGCAAAAGCGCTTCCTGCCACTTGGTTTCGGTAATGTCGGTGTAGACCGTGACCCAGCCACCCTGTGACAGGGGGGCCCCTTCAACTGCAACCCAGCGTCCATCTGAGCGCTGACGCTCCATGTAGTGGGGTTTGAAGGCGCGGGCTTGTTCCACGCGGATGCGTACGGCCTCATCGGGGTCATCCTGAGGGCCATATTCGCCACGCAGGACCAGATAGCGAATCGTGTCTTCGAAAAAGGTGCCAGGCCGGATCAGGCTATCGGGCAAGTTGAACATGGTCTGATATTGCCGGTTTGAGATTGCCAGTCTCAGGTCTGCGTCGAAAATCGACAGGGCCTGACCAATCAGGTTCAGCCCGGATTGCATAAGTTCTGCCCTTGAATCACCGGCGATCATCTTTCCTCCTCCCCGCCCGGTTGATATCATCCGCAGGCAGGTTCAGAAAGCCTGTTAGAATTCGTAAGAATTTGGAAAAATTTTCGAAATACTGTCATAGGAATGTTCTGATGTCAGTCGGAGTACGGGAGGGTTCGCCGACAGACAGGACGGTTCGAAAAGGATAAGAACCGAAACCGGGAGGAAACATGGTTGAGCTTGCCGTGCCCGCCGATGCGGGTCTGCAATCCATACCCGCATTATTGCTGCGCAATGCCGATAAATACGGCAATCGTCCGGCTTATCGCGAGAAAGAGTTCGGAATCTGGCAAAGCTGGACCTGGTTCGAGGCAGCACGGGAAATCCGGGCACTTGCACTTGGCATGCTTGGGCAGGGGCTGAAGCCAGGTGATCATGTGGCCATTATCGGGCGTAACCGTCCGATGCACTACTGGTCGATGGTGGCCACCCAGATGTGCGGCGCGGTTCCGGTTCCGCTTTATCAGGATGCCGTTGCAGAGGAGATGGCCTATGTGCTGGGCCATTGTGGTGCACGGTTTGTGGTCTGCGGGGATCAGGAACAGGTTGATAAGGTGCTGGAAGTGCAGGCGATGCCTGATGCACCACGCAGCGTTGAGCGGATCATCTATACCGACAAGCGCGGGATGCGGAAATACGACCACAGCCAGATGAATGCCCTGACTGATGTACAGGCCGAAGGCCATGTCGCCGAGACCCGTCTGGGTCCGGAACTGGACCGTCGTATTAACGGGCTGGATTATGACAGCACTTGTGTGATGCTTTATACTTCGGGTACGACCGGTAAACCCAAAGGCGTGGTGCTGTCGAACCGCAATATCATCGAAACAGCCAGGAATACCAGCGAATTTGATGGTCTGAATCATCGCGATGAAGTTCTGGCCTACCTGCCGATGGCCTGGGTAGGCGACTTCATCTTTTCAATGGGTCAGGCGATGTGGACGGGGTTTACCGTTAATTGCCCGGAAAGTGCCGCCACAATGATGACTGATCTGCGCGAGATCGGGCCAACCTATTTCTTTGCTCCGCCGCGCGTGTTTGAGGGGCAGCTGACCAATGTCATGATCCGCATGGAGGATGCGGGCCGGATAAAGCGCTGGCTGTTTGAGCGTTATATGAAGGTTGCAAACCGCGTGGGTCCGGCATTGCTGGATGGCAGGGCGGTTGGTCTGGGCGACAGGCTGGCCTATGGGCTGGGCAAGGTCCTGATCTATGGCCCGCTCAAAAATACCCTTGGCTACAGTCATATCCGTGTGGGATATACGGCGGGTGAGGCTATCGGGTCGGAAATTTTCGATTTCTACCGTTCGCTGGGAATCAATCTCAAACAGCTTTATGGCCAGACAGAAGCCTCTGTATTCATTACCCAACAGCCTGATGGAGAGGTGCGCTCCGATACGGTTGGCGTACCTTCGCCCGGAGTTGAGGTGAAAATTGCCGAAAATGGTGAGGTTTTCTATCGCAGCCCCGGCACGTTCGTTGAGTATTTCAACAATGCTGAAAGTACAGCATCAACCAAGGATTCCGAAGGCTGGGTGGCAACCGGTGACGCCGGCTTCTTTGAGGAAAGCAGCGGGCACCTGCGCATTATTGACCGGGTCAAGGATGTCGGCAAGATGGCCGATGGCAGCATGTTTGCGCCCAAATATGTCGAAAACAAGCTGAAATTCTACCCTAACATCCTTGAAGCGGTTGTGATTGGAAATGGCCGCGGGGAATGCACGGCGATGATCAATATAGACCTGAATGCCGTCGGAAACTGGGCTGAGCGCAACAATATCCCCTATGCCTCCTATCAGGAACTGGCCGGGCATCCGCAGGTCTATGCAACAATCAGGGAGCATGTGGAGGCCGTGAACCGCTCGGTCGCGGAAGATGAAATGCTGGCTGGTTGCCAGATCCACCGCTTTCTCGTCCTGCATAAGGAACTGGACCCTGATGATGGTGAAATGACCCGTACCCGCAAGGTTCGCCGTGCTGTCATCAATGAAAAATTCGCTGATCTGGTGGGTGCGCTCTACGATGGTTCGGATAACATCTATACCGAAACCGAAGTCACCTATGAGGACGGCCGCAAAGGTGCGATCAAGGCAATGCTGAGGATTGAGGATGCGCAGGTCTTCGGTCCGGCGCAGACGCAGAAGGTGGCGGCGGAATGAGCGAGATTCAGACCAATATCCCGACGGAAGGCCACGTTACTCCTGATGGCCGTCAGATTGGCGGCATTGTCATGGACCTGAAGAACATCACCTTGCGGTTTGGCGGAGTTGAGGCGATCAAGAATATAAGCTTTGATATCCGGCTGGGTGAAATCCGTGCGATTATCGGGCCGAACGGTGCCGGCAAGTCCAGCATGCTGAATGTGATCTCGGGGTTCTATGTTCCCCAGGAGGGCGAGATCTGGTTCAAGGGCTATCGGCGCGGCCCGATGAAACCCTATGAGGTTGCCCGGCTGGGTATTGCCCGGACCTTTCAGAACATTGCGCTTTTTGATGGGATGAGCGTTCTCGACAACATCATGACCGGACGGCTGAACAAGATGAAATCAGGCCTGTTCAGCCAGGCGCTGTGGTGGGGTCGTGCAGAGCGCGAAGAAATTGCAAACCGTGAACAGGTTGAAAAGATCATCGATTTTCTGGAAATCCAGAATATCCGCAAGACGCCTGTCGGACGTCTGCCATATGGGTTGAAAAAGCGGGTTGAACTGGCACGGGCACTGGCGGCTGAACCGCAGATTCTGCTGCTGGATGAACCGATGGCCGGGATGAATGTCGAGGAAAAGGAAGATATGTCCCGCTTCATCCTTGATGTAAATGATGAATTCGGCACCACCACGGTCCTGATTGAGCATGACATGGGTGTGGTTATGGACCTGTCAGATCGTGTCGTTGTAATGGATTATGGCCGCAAGATCGGGGACGGTACCCCTGATGAGGTACGCAATAACCAGGAGGTTATCGACGCCTATCTGGGGGTGGCCCATGACTGATGCTAATCGCAGGGGAGCCCGCTGATGGACCAGCTTCTTTTTACTTCCGAGGTCTTCATCAATGGTCTGATGACCGGGGTGATGTATTCGCTTGTCGCACTCGGTTTCGTGCTGATCTATAAAGCATCAGGGGTGTTCAACTATGCCCAAGGCGTGATGGCACTGTTTGCTGCGCTGACCCTGGTCGGGATCATGGAAGGCCAGGTGCCTTTCGCCCATATGATCAATGCAACCTTTGGTACGCACCTGTCCCATTTTGGCTGGACCGTGGGGCCGGTACTGGCGATCCTGCTGACGGCAGGGGCGATGGTGATCCTGGCCATCCTGATTGAAAAGCTGGTGCTGCAACATCTGGTCGGACAGGAACCGATTATTCTGTTCATGGCAACGATCGGACTGGCCTATTTCCTTGAGGGTCTGGGCGATGTGATGTGGGGTGCCGATATCAAGACGCTGGATGTCGGCCTGCCGCAAGGCATTGCCGATGGCATAGAACAGGCCACGGCGGATTGGTTCGGCTATGGTTTCTTTATTGATCGGCTGGATATCTGGGCAACGATCATTGCGGCCTTGCTGGTCACCTCATTGGTTGCGTTTTCCCAATATACCAAGCAGGGCCGGGCCATGCGGGCAGTGGCGGATGATCATCAGGCAGCGCTGTCTGTCGGGATCTCGCTGCAATTCATCTGGATCATGGTCTGGTCCATTGCCGGCTTCGTGGCGCTTGTTGCCGGTATCATGTGGGGAACGAAATCGGGGGTTCAGTTCTCCCTGTCGCTGATCGCACTGAAGGCGCTGCCCGTTCTGATGCTGGGTGGCTTCACCTCGATCCCAGGCGCCATTGTTGGCGGGCTGATTATCGGTGTGGGCGAGAAGCTGTTCGAATTCTGGATTGGCCCATTTGTCGGAGGCGCAACGGAGAATTGGTTTGCCTATGTGCTGGCACTTCTTTTCCTTGTCTTCCGGCCGCAGGGCCTGTTTGGCGAACGCATTATCGAGAGGGTGTGATGATGCTGCACCGGATATCAGGACATTGCTCCGCTGATTACGATCAGCATCAGCATAATGGCGATCCCCGCAAAGAGCGCTTCTGGCATGGGAACGTCGCCAAACAGCCAAAGCCCCATTCCGATCAATATGCCGATAGTGATGTATACCAGAAGATGGCGGACAAGGGCTGCCAGCAGCCAGCCCAGACCATGCAGCACCTTGTCTGGCAGGTTCCGGAAGGTCGGTTTCTGCAATGGATCGGTCATATCTTCTTTCTGGTCAAACAATGCCTGCATGCCGCCGGCTTCACCAAATTGCCGGGAGGGTGCTGATGTTTTATCGTGAAGCCGGAGATTTCAAGACTTCCTATCGCGACGATAGCCAGACCTTTCCAATCCGGCTGGATCGGTTCAGCTATTACATCATCCTCGGCCTGGCAATGATGGCAGTGCCGTTTGTCATCAATGACTATTGGGCAAGCGCGGTCCTCTTGCCTTTCCTGATCTATGCGATTGCGACGATCGGACTGAATGTCCTGACCGGATATGCGGGGCAGGTTAGTCTTGGGACAGGTGGGTTCATGGCCGTGGGGGCTTATGCTGTTTACAAGCTGATGACGGCCTTTCCCGAGGTCAGTGTCCTGATTCATATTCTGCTGGCTGGTGGCATCACGGCGATGGTCGGTATTGCTTTTGGTCTGCCGAGCCTGCGGATCAAGGGGTTCTATCTGGCGGTGGCAACGCTGGCCGCGCAGTTTTTCCTTGTCTGGTTGTTCAATAAGGTGCCGTGGTTTTACAATTATTCGGCATCAGGGCAGATCACCGCTCCGGAACGTACTGTGTTGGGTTGGGCAGTGACCGGACCGGCCGCGACACCAGCGGCGAAATATCTGGTGTGCCTTGCTTTCGTTATCTTTGCCGCCTGGGTTGCGCGTAACCTGACACGGGGCATGGTTGGGCGCAAATGGATGGCAATCCGTGACATGGACATTGCGGCTGAGATTATCGGGGTGAATCCGCTGACCGCAAAGTTGACGGCCTTCGGGATCAGTTCGTTCTTCGTGGGTATTGCCGGTGCGCTGTTGTTCGCGGTCTATCTGGGCGCGGCAGATGTCAATGAGGCGTTTGGGATCAACAAAAGCTTCCTTGTGCTGTTCATGGTCATCATCGGTGGGCTTGGTTCCATTTTCGGCAGCTTTGCTGGTGCGGCATTCATGGTGTTGATGCCGGTTCTGCTGAAGAACGTTCTGGTGGGTGGGTTTGGCTGGCCCACGGATCTGGCTGCTCATATCGAACTGATGATTGTGGGCGCGCTGATTATCTTTTTTCTGATTGTGGAGCCGCACGGGCTGGCCCGGCTGTGGCAGCTGGTAAAAGAGAAACTGCGGCTGTGGCCGTTCCCGCATTAACAAGCAGAACCGGATAAGCCGGCATGGCAAATCTCTGGGAGGAGAAACTGATGAAAACGAAATTCACAGCAATGGTTGCGGCTGGCATGATGACAGCTGCGCCTGCAATGGCCGATCTGATCGTGCCGAACCTGTCCTATCGTACCGGCCCTTACGGTGCGAACGGCACTCAATATGCCGATGGCTTCAACGATTACTTCATGTTGCTTAATGAACGTGATGGGGGGATTGGTGGTGAACTGATCCAGGTGCCGGAATGTGAAACAGCCTATAACACTGAAAAGGGTGTTGAATGCTATGAAGCAACGAAAGAAGGGGCGCTTGTTTTCAACCCGCTTTCCACCGGTATCACCTATCAGCTGATCCCAAAGGTATCCGTTGACCAGAAGGTTCTTTATACACCGGGTTATGGCCGGACTTCCGCCAAGGATGGAACGGTCTTTGAATGGATCTTCAATGCCCCTGCGAATTACTGGGACGGTGCTTCGATTGCGATCAAGTACCTGCTGGATGAGAATGGCGGCAGCCTTGAGGGCAAGAAGATTGCCCTTGTTTATCATAACTCTGCCTATGGCAGGGAACCGATCCGTACCTTGCAGGAACTGAGCAAGAAGCATGGCTTTGAGCTGACTGAAGTTCCGGTTGAGGCACCGGGTCAGGAACAGGGTTCACAATGGCTTCAGATCCGCCGTGACAAGCCTGACTATGTACTGATGTGGGGCTGGGGGGTGATGAATCAGGCCGCTATTCAGGAAGCTGCCAACATTCGATTTCCAATGGAAAATTTCATTGGCATCTGGTGGTCCGGATCCGAACTTGACGTGATGCCTGCGGGCGATGGTGCTAATGGCTACAAGTCGCTGACCTTCAACGGTGTTGGTATGGATTATCCGCTTTATGACGATCTCAAAACCTATGTGATTGATGCCGGAAAGGCCAGTCAGGGGGGTGAGCATGTCGGTTCCGCTGTCTATTCGCGGGGGATGTATGCCGCCGTCGTTATTGCCGAGGCTATCCGCAAGGCACAGGAAATTTCGGGAACATCGGCTATCACGCCTGCACAGTTACGCGATGGTTTTGAGGCATTGTCGATTACCGATGAACGGCTGGTGGAAATCGGTTTGCCTGATTTTGGTCCGGCCTTTGACCTGAACTGCGATAATCATGGTGGTAACGGCATGGCGCGTATTCAGCAATGGGATGCTTCGGCCGGAAAATGGAACCTGATTACTGAATTCATTGAACCGGATAATGAGGTTCTGGCCCCCCTGATCACGGAGGACTCGGCAGCCTACGCAGCTGAATCTGGTATTGAACCGCGTAACTGCGACTGACCGGAACCACCTTCCCGGCGGCGTTTGTCGCCGGGATCCACTGACCGTTTGGGGACTGAACATGCTGGATGGTACACAGACGCAGGATAATCTGCTGGAAGTGAACAATATCGAGGTGATCTACAATCACGTCATCCTCGTGCTCAAGGGGGTCAGCCTGTCCGTACCCAAGGGTAGTATTACTGCATTGCTTGGTGGGAATGGAGCGGGCAAGACGACAACGCTCAAGGCCATTTCAAACCTGCTGGCTTCTGAGAGGGGCGAGGTGACAAAGGGCAGCATCACCTATCGTGGGGACCGGGTGGCCGAACTGAACCCGGCCGCTCTGGTCAGGAAAGGCGTTATCCAGGTGATGGAGGGTCGCCACTGTTTCGAACACCTGACAGTCGAGGAGAACCTGCTGACAGGTGCCTATACCCGCAGCGATAATGCGGCGATCCGGCAGGATCTGGAAATGGTCTATGAATATTTTCCACGGCTGAAGGAACGCCGGAAATCTCAGGCTGGCTATACGTCGGGCGGTGAACAGCAGATGGTTGCCATGGGCCGCGCATTGATGAGCCGCCCGGAAATGATCTTGCTTGATGAACCGTCAATGGGCCTTGCCCCGCAGCTTGTCGAACAGATCTTTGATATCGTGAAGGCCGTGAATGAAGGCGAGGGTGTGACCTTTCTTCTGGCGGAGCAGAATACCAATGTCGCGCTGCGCTTTGCCCATTACGGCTACATCCTGGAAAACGGGCGGGTCGTAATGGACGGCGAAGCCGGGGAATTGCGTGAAAACCCGGATGTAAAGGAATTCTATCTCGGCATGTCCGATGAGGGCCGCAAGAGCTTTCGTGATGTACGCAGCTATCGCCGCCGTAAACGCTGGTTGTCCTGACGGGATCGGAATGACATTGGAAAAAGACGTTTTCAGGAGGGTCTGGTGACCGGTTTTTATGACGACCTTGAAACGCGCGATGAAACTATGCGTGCGGAATGGCTGCAAGAAGCACTGCCTGCAGCCATCGGGCGTGCCAAGACGGCACCGGCATTTGCCCGGTTGTTGCGCGATATTGATCCGGCTGATATCACTGACCCTGCCGCTCTGGCCTGCCTGCCGGTTATCCGCAAATCCGATCTGACCGGGGCGCAGAAGAAAAACCCGCCCTTCGGTGGTTTTGCCACCCGTCTTACGGCTGAGTTTGATTATATCTTCCAG
>JBKEAB010000033.1:0-11907 GCA_047971845.1 Paracoccus sp. (in: a-proteobacteria)
ACTGCCTATGATAGCGATGCCCTGCGCCAGGTCATCTCCGACAAAGGCGCCATCGCGGTGATCCCCAACAATCCGTCGCGGGCGCTGAAATATCCTCTCGATCAAGACCTATACGCCCAAAGACATCTCGTGGAGTGTTGCTTTTCCAAGCTCAAGCAGTTCCGAAGGGTCGCAACACGATACGAGAAGACCGCCAGAAACTACCTCGCTGTCATTACCATCGCCGCAATCGTCCTGTGGATCAGGTAAGTTCCACAAAACCTAGGCGTCGGTCAGGCCGTCATCCGGATGTCCCTCGCGGGACAGCATGATTGCGATCGGGCGCATCCATGGGATATGGGCGCAGACAATCATGACTGCGACCATGATCGGGACGGCCAGAAACATGCCGGGAATACCCCAGATCGCTCCCCAGAATGCCAGACTGAGAATAATGCCGAAGCTTGACAGCCGCAGGGTCTGGCCAAGCAGCATGGGGTCGATCACATTACCGATGATGAACTGCACGAGGGTACAAGCCGCTCCAACCATAAGGGTTGTACTGATATCGGCGCTCAGGACATAGGTCAGGGCCAGAGCGATCACTGTTGCGATGATTGAGCCGACCGATGGCAGAAAATTCAGGGCAAAGGTCAGCATGGCAATCGCTCCGGCAAGGGGAAGGCCGGCAACAGTGAAGATACCCCATACACAGATGGCGGTTGCCGCACTGACCAGGGTCTTTACCACCAGGTAACGGTTCACCCGCCGCATGATGGAACTGATGATCAGGCGAACCTGTGCGGCTGCTACGGCATCGTGGTTCAACAGGCTTTCGATTTTCAGCGGAAACCAGACCCGTTCGGCAAACATGAAGCCGACGAACAGGATGATCAGGATTGCCCCTGACAGAAGGTTTGATGCGCTGCCTGCGGCTGAGCGCATCCAGCCGGTCAGGTTGATGTTCTGTACAGCCGTCGTAATGGTCTGCTGCGCCTCAGGACCCAGCCATTCAAGCAAGGATGGCAAGGCTGCCTGCACCTGCTCGGCATAGGAAATTGCGGTGGTGACCACTTCGTTGATCTGGCTGACAACCGTTGCCGATGCCCAAAGCAATCCGCTGGCAATCAGCAGCAATGCGAGGGCGGTTGCCAGCCAGTTCGGGACATGTTGCCGGGCAATGGCTCCGATAGCATCGGATGTCAGCGAAAAGATGATGATTGCAATGGCAAGGCAGATCAGCAGGAACTGGGCCTGAACCAGCAGAAACATCAGAAGCGCGAAAGCGATGATCCCAAGAAACCCGGTTTGCAGCCTTTCGCGTAGAAGTTGGTTCTGTGATTCCACTTCGTTCCTCTCTGATTAGGATTCGATACCCTCATCCGTGTCATCCTCGCCCTGATCGGCGATGCGGGCAACGGAAACCACGGTTTCATCCTTGGCGGTATTGAAAACCCTGACCCCGCCGGCCGAGCGCGAACGGAAACTGATTCCCTCGACCGGAACCCGGATGGATTGCCCGGTTGATGTTGCAAGCATGATCTGATCGTCAGATTCCACCGGGAATGAGGCTACCAGCTTACCGCCACGCATGGCTTTGTCCATGGCCATAACACCCTGACCGCCACGCCCGCGCAATGGGTAGCCGTGTGAGGAACTGGTTTTGCCGGCGCCTTGGGCTGTAATGGTCAGAATCAGGTCTTCGGCTGCCGACATTTCGGCATAGCGTTCCTGTGTGATTGAACCCTCGACAGTATTATCTTCGTCTTCATCCGATTCGGCACCGTCATCCAGTGCTCCGGCTACGGCACGACGCATTTTCAGATAGGCGGCACGTTCAGCCGGGTCGGTTTCAAAATGACGAATCACGGACATGGATACGACATTGTCCCCATTGGCCAGCCGGATACCACGCACTCCGGTTGAATCGCGGCCCTTGAAGACACGCACATCGGTTGCAGCAAAGCGGATGGCCCGACCCTTGGCCGTTACCAGCATTACGTCATCACTTTCTGTAGCCATACGCACGCCGATCAGGCAAACCCCCTCAGGTAGCTTCATGGCAATCTTGCCGTTGGACTTGATATTGGTGAAGTCCGACAGGGCGTTGCGGCGGACATCGCCGGCATCAGTCGAGAAAATGACCTGATAGTTATCCCATTCCGCTTCAGGGGCATCCATCGGCAGAAGGGCAGCGATCGAGGTACCGCCTTCGATCGGCAGGATGTTCACCAGAGCCTTGCCTTTTGCTGTACGTCCGCCCAGTGGCAGTCGCCATGTCTTCAGACGATAGACCATGCCGCCAGTGGTGAAGAACAGCAGTTCGGTGTGGGTATTGGCGACAAACAGGGTGGTGACCACATCGTCTTCCTTGGTGGCCATACCTGACAGCCCCTTGCCGCCACGCTTCTGGGCGCGGAACCCGGCGAGTGCCGTACGCTTGATATAACCGCCCGAGGTGATGGTGACGACCATGTCTTCGCGCTCAATCAGGTCTTCGTCATCCATGTCGCCGGACCAGTCGGTAATTTCGGTACGGCGCGGCACGGCAAAAAGTTCCTTAACCTCGCTCAGTTCGTCCGAAATAATGCCCATAATCCGTTCTCGCGAGGCCAGAATGGCCAGATAGTCGCGAATGGAATCGGCAAGGCTTTTCAGTTCTTCCGTGATTTCCTGTACGCCCAGCTGGGTCAGGCGTTGCAGGCGCAGATCCAGGATGGCACGGGCCTGAGTTTCCGACAGGTTATAGGTTCCGTCATCATTAACGGGATGGCGCGGGTCGTCAATCAGTCTGAGGTATTCAAGGATTTCATGTGCCGGCCAGCGACGCGACATCAGGCGTTCACGTGCTTCAGCAGCATCAGCCGATGACCGGATTGTTTCCACAACCTCATCGACATTGGACACTGCAACGGCGAGACCGCACAGAATGTGGCTGCGTTCACGTGCCTTGCGCAGTTCAAAAACTGTGCGTCGTGCAACAACTTCTTCTCGGAACTGGATGAAATAGGTCAGAAAATCCCTTAACCCAAGCTGTTCCGGACGGCCGCCGTTCAAGGCCAGCATATTCGCCCCGAAAGAGGTCTGCATGGGCGTGAAACGGTATAGCTGGTTCAGGACCACCTCAGGGGTGGCATCACGCTTGAGTTCAACCACGACACGCACACCGTGACGATCCGATTCGTCCTGAACGTGGGCAATACCCTCAATCCGCTTTTCCTTGGCCAGTTCAGCGATCTTTTCGATCATTGAGGACTTGTTCACCTGATAGGGGATTTCCTCAATGATGACAGCATAGCGGTCCCGGCGGATGTCCTCGATTCGGGTCTTGGCGCGCAGGACAATGGAACCACGTCCATCCAGATAAGCCTTGCGAATGCCGGATCTGCCAAGGATGGTTCCGCCGGTCGGGAAATCGGGACCGGGGACGATTTCCATCAGCCGTTCGGTTGAAAGGTCGGGATCATCAATCAGGGCCAGCGTTGCGTCAACGACTTCGCCAAGGTTATGAGGGGGAATATTGGTGGCCATGCCCACGGCGATACCGCCGGCACCGTTGACCAGCATGTTCGGGAAGCGGGCTGGCAGAACGGCTGGCTCGCGGTCCTTGCCGTCATAATTATCCTGAAAATTGACCGTATCCTTGTCGATATCTGCCAGCAGGTAATCGGCTGCCTTGGCCATCCGGACTTCTGTATAACGCATGGCAGCCGGAGGATCGCCATCCATGGATCCAAAGTTACCTTGCCCATCCAGCAAAGGCAGGGACATGGAAAAGCTTTGGGCCATACGCACCAATGCGTCATAGATCGCACCGTCACCATGGGGGTGGTATTTACCCATGACATCACCAACCGGACGTGCCGATTTGCGATATGGTTTGTCATGGGTATTGCTGGTTTCATGCATCGCATAGAGAATGCGCCGGTGTACGGGTTTCAGACCGTCGCGCAGGTCCGGGATAGCCCGGCTGACAATGACCGACATTGCATAGTCGAGATAGCTCGACCGCATTTCATCAGAAATGTCGATCTGTGGTCCGTCATGGGGCATGACCGCACGTTCCGGCTTGTCGCCGTCATTGCTTTCGCCGGTCAGTTCCAGATCGTCGTCTTCGGGGGTGTCCGCCACGTTTGCGCCTCAATATATTGTTGGGGCGGGGTATAGCACCTACGCAGGCTTGGGTGCAACGCTGCTAGATATGGATCCCGCGGCCTGAGGCGGCGCGTAACCACATGCCGGTCAGAATGGCCGAACAAATGGCGTTCCAGCCAGCCATTGTCAGGCCAAGGAAGTACCATTGCGGTTGATCACAGCGCACGACCGGGGCGGATTGCAGCGTGGCCATCAGGTCCTGCGTCGACATGGTGGCCAGATTGCTGATGGAATTAGTGCAGGCAACCGGGCCCTGCCACCATTCCAGCTCAACGCCGGTATGATAAATGGCAAATGCAGTTGCTGTTCCCGCAGCAAGAACTCCAGCCCAATAGAACAGTCTGACATTGATCAGCAAAAGCACTGCTGCAATCATGGCGGCGACCAGATGTGGCCACCGTTGCAGGATGCACAGTTCGCACGGGACATAGCCCATGGCCTGAAAGCCCAGGGCTGCAATGAGAAGAGCGGCCGAACCCGCACCGGCAAGAAGCGCCAGATGACGCGAAGACAAGGAGATCATAAGTATTTGACCATATAGAAGCCACCGATCAGGCAGATCAGGAACAGCGTGAACATAAGTCCCAGCCGCCGTTCGATGAAATCACGGATTGGTGCGCCGAAGCGCCATAGCAGCCAGGAAACGATCAGAAAGCGCGTGGCGCGGGCAATAATAGCCGTGATGATGAACAGGCCGGGATTCAGCTGAACGGCACCGGAAAAGATCGTGATGACCTTGAACGGGAAGGGGGTCAGCCCGGCACTAAGGACAGCCCAGACGCCCCATTCGTCAAAGCGTGCCGACAAGGCGGCAAAATCTCATTCCTTGCCATAGGCCGCAAGGATCTGATTGCCAAGCGTATCCATGAGCGTCGCACCGATCCAGTACCCGAACAACGCACCCAGAACTGATCCGGCAGTAGCCACCAAGGCGATTCGCAGCCAGGCAGGCCGGTTGGCCAGAACCATCGGAATAATCAGTGCATCAGGCGGGATCGGAAAAAACGAACTTTCGACAAATGCGACGGTAAACAGGGCCCACATTGCATAAGGGCGGGATGCGAGATCCATTGTCCAGTCGTAAAGCCGTCTGAGCATGAGTGTGTCCTTTCGTTGCCCCGTCTCGCCCGGCTTGCGGGAACCGTCAACCCTGCTTAGGGTTGTCTACTGCCACGGATGGGCTCGTTACGGGTCGCGCAGCCTTGTTTACAGGAGATCAGAGATGAAATGGCGTGGACGGCAGGGTAGCCGCAATATCGAGGACCGGCGGGGTA
This sequence comes from Paracoccus sp. (in: a-proteobacteria), assembly GCA_047971845.1. GTDB lineage: Bacteria > Pseudomonadota > Alphaproteobacteria > Rhodobacterales > Rhodobacteraceae > Paracoccus. The sequence continues at coordinate 5,409 of JBKEAB010000033.1, forward strand.
TGGGTGCCGGTGGAGCGGGTGGAATAGGGCTGGTCGGCATGGTGGCTGTCCTGGCTGTCGGCTTTTTCTTTGGTATTGATATATCCCCGATGGTTGGCGACATATCGCCGGCATCAGACAACAATACCCCGCGTGAACTGAGTGCGGAAGATGAACAGATGGGGGAATTCGTTTCCGTTATCCTGCGCGAAACGGAGGACGTTTTTGGTACGGTGATTCGGGATCAGTCGGGATTGAATTATGAAGATCCCCGGTTGGTGCTTTATTCCGGCGGGACACAGTCAGGATGCGGCGGTGCGTCGGCACAGATGGGACCGTTTTATTGCCCTGCCGATCAGACCATTTATCTGGATACCGGCTTTTTCCAGACCATGCAGACGCGGATGCGGGCCGGTGGCGATCTGGCGGCGGCTTATGTCATTGCGCATGAGGTTGGCCATCACGTCCAGAATCAGCTGGGGGTTCTGCCAAAGGTCACTCAATTGCGTCAACAGTCCAGCAAGCGGGATTCGAACTATCTTTCCGTGCTGACTGAATTACAGGCTGATTGCTTTGCCGGCGTCTGGGCACAAAATTCGGCCAGGGACCTGCAAATGACCCGTGATGATATTGGTGAGGCAATGAATGCTGCTGCTGCGGTCGGTGATGATACATTGATGGCAAATGCAGGGCGGGCTGTCGTACCCGATGCCTTTACACACGGATCTTCGGATGACCGACAGGCATGGTTCATGCGTGGTTTCGAAGATGGCTCACTCGGAAATTGTAATACGTTCCGTGAGGCTGGCCTGTAGAGGACAGCCACATCATCGGGAAACCTTCATGCTAATATGCCAATCAGCGCCGCGTCAGATCAGCGCGGCAAGCGTGGTTTGCGCCCCTGTTCCAGCGTGGCCCATTCTGGCCACAAGCCCAGTTTTTCCAGTGCCACAAGGATCAGGCCAAGGGCAATGATGGCAAAGACCAGCTTGACCATACGCATGCTGGGCGGACGACGCGCCCAGCGGGAGGCGCGGAGCAGCCAGTTCATGTTGTTCATATGTATCTCCTGCGTTATTCCCGGCCAAGCCTGACTTATACGGACTCTGATTTGCCCAAACGATCCGAAACCCGCAAGCTGCCTTACACGGCCCGCCAGATGTATGATCTGGTTGCTGATGTAGAACGCTACCCGGAATTTCTGCCCTGGAACAGTGCAGCACGGATCCGGACCCGGATCCCGCGCGCTGACGGAGCAGAGGTAATTGATGCTGATCTGGTCATCTCCTTCAAGGTTTTCCGTGAACGTTTTGGCAGCAGGGTGACGCTTTGGCCAGAGGATCTCCGGATAGATACGGAATATCTGGATGGCCCGTTCAAGTACCTTCATTCCGGATGGATATTCCGGGATCATTCTGTAAATAATTGTGAAATAATTTTTTTTGTTGATTTTGAATTCCGGAGCGCTCTTCTCGCAAAACTGATCGGTGTATTTTTTGATGAGGCGATGGGGCGTATTGTTCGTGCATTTGAAGATCGTGCCCGCCATCTATACGGAACAACCTGAACAGAACTCTGAGAGTGGCGGATTCCAATGATAAATCACCTTCAATCTTTGGTTGAAACACGCAGATGTGACTTTCGTATACATGCCGGAAAGACGGCGTTGAATTCTGAAAATAATTATAAATAACAATTTATTAAATAAAATTTCCCGAAATTGTGCTTTCCTCTTTCTCTTTTGTTGCATCTTCTGCAAAGATGACCGACGTTTTGACGAGTAAACCAACACGGGAGAAAAAATAATGAACTTCATCAGAACTGCGACTGCGGCCATGGCGCTCATGGCGCTTGGCGGTGCAGCGCAAGCCGAGGAAGAACGCTTCATCACCATCGGCACTGGCGGTCAGACCGGTGTGTATTACGTTGTTGGTCAGTCGATCTGCCGTCTGGTCAATCGTGACACCGCAACGACCGGCATCAAGTGTACCGCACCTTCGACAGGTGGTTCGATTGCCAACATCAATGCCATCAAGGCAGGTGACATGACCATGGGCGTTGCCCAATCGGACTGGCAGTACCATGCATATAACGGCGATGTTTCGGAATTTGAAGGCGACAAGAAGTTTGAAAACCTGCGCTCTGTCTTTTCGGTCCATAGCGAACCTTTCACCATCGTTGCCCGCAAGGATGCCAATATTGGTTCTTTCGAGGACCTGAAGGGCAAACGTGTCAATGTCGGCAACCCGGGTTCGGGGCAGCGCGGCACGATGGAAGTCGTTCTGGATGCCATGGGCTGGTCGCTGGATGATTTCTCACTGGCTTCCGAGCTGAAGCCAGCTGAACAGTCCGCTGCTCTGGGTGACAATAAGGTGGATGCGATTGTCTACACTGTCGGGCATCCGAACGGTTCGATCCAGGAAGCTACATCGACCGTTGAAGCCAATCTGGTTCCGGTCGAAGGCGAAGCCATCAGCAAGCTGGTTGAGGGAAATCCCTATTACGCCAAGGCTGTTGTTCCAGGCGGCATGTATGCGGGTAACGACGAGGACGTGAATACCTTTGGTGTGAAGGCAACCTTCGTAACCTCGGCCGATGTTCCGGACGACATGGTTTATGAAGTGGTCAAGGCTGTCTTTGATAACTTTGATCGTTTCAAGGGTCTGCACCCGGCTTTTGCTAACCTGACCCCTGAATCGATGGTCAGTGAAGGAAACTCGGCCCCGCTGCACCCGGGTGCTGAAAAGTACTATCGGGAACAGGGCTGGATCGAGTAATCGGCCACTATATGTCGGTTTGTACAGACTGACACGATATCGCGGCTCCGCTCTTGCAGCGGAGCCGCTTTTTTATAACAGTTGAATATAATATCGACGTGATGCTGGACTAAACCAGCCGAGAACAGGGAATGGGACATGACAACAGAAAAAGACCCAAAGCGCGGGGAGGGAAGTCACGACCCCCAGGCGCATCACCCATATCAGATGGAAGCATCTGCCGTGGAAATGGCTGCGGCCGGCCATGGCGGGATGAGTCAGAACGAACTTGATGAACTGATCGCATCTTCGGATACGGGGGCGCGAACACCTGCCGGACCGGTTGGCACGCTGATCCTTGTCGTGGCCTTTTGCTGGTCGCTCTTTCAGATCTGGATTGCCTCGCCGCTGCCGTTCATCCTTGAATTCGGTATCATGAATGACACTGAAACACGGTCAATCCATCTGGCCTTTGCCATGTTCCTAGCCTATCTGGCATATCCGGCTGAGCGTACGCCAGTACAGCTTGGGCTGGCGATCAGTGTGCCAGTGGTCCTGACAGCGTTGTTCATATTCGGTGCACCAGACGGTTCGGCATGGTGGATCACGCTGATTGGCGGCGGTATTCTCGTTGCGATCCTGGCAGGCAGCCCCAAGAATTGGGTGCCACCCTGGGAATGGGCCCTGGCTATCATTTCAGTCTTTGCTGCGTTATATATCTATATCTACTATGATGATATCGCGACGCGGATCGGCGCTCCGATCACGCAGGACATGGTGGTTGCGGTTGCCGGGCTGATGTTGCTGTTGGAAGTCACGCGCCGTGCGCTTGGCCCGGCACTGATGATCGTGGCGACACTTTTTCTGGTCTACACCTTCCTTGGTCCCTACATGCCGGAAATCGTTGCCCATAAGGGAAACTCTTTGGCTGAGGTGGTGAACCACCAGTGGATCACGACAGAGGGGGTCTTCGGTATCGCCCTTGGGGTTTCAACCAGCTTTGTTTTTCTGTTTGTACTGTTCGGGGCACTTCTGGATAAGGCCGGAGCCGGAAACTATTTCATTCAGGTGGCTTTCTCTCTGATGGGCCACATGCGTGGTGGTCCGGCGAAGGCAGCCGTGGTCAGCTCGGCCATGACCGGTCTGATTTCAGGCTCCTCGATTGCCAATGTGGTCACTACAGGCACCTTTACCATCCCGCTGATGAAGAAGGTCGGTTTTTCGTCTGAAAAGGCCGGTGCGGTCGAGGTTGCATCTTCGGTCAATGGGCAGATTATGCCCCCGGTGATGGGGGCTGCCGCCTTCCTGATGGTTGAATATGTGGGGATCCCCTATTTTGATGTGGTAAAACATGCCTTCATCCCGGCTACAATCAGCTATATTGCGCTTGTCTACATTGTTCATCTTGAGGCGATGAAGGCCGGTATGAAGGGCTTGCCGCGTGCATACACGCCTGGCCCCTGGATGCGCCGCCTTGTCGGTTTCGTCTTCGGCGTATTGGTTGTTTGCATCCTGTCGATATTACTCAAATACGGCATGGGCTGGGTGCGGCCAGCTTTTGGTGCGTCCGCAGGATATGTCATCTTTGTGTTCCTGACTGCGGTTTATATCGGACTGCTTTGGGTCGGATCTAGGGAAGAGCCGCTGAAACTTGATGATCCCAATGCAGAGATCACGGCACTGCCGGTGCCCGGCCCGACCGTGCGTTCGGGGCTGCATTTCATTCTGCCAGTGGTCGTACTGGTCTGGGCGCTGATGGTGGACCGATTGTCTCCGGGCCTGTCCGCTTTCTGGGCGACTGCCTTCATGATTTTCATCCTGCTGACCCAGCGTCCGCTGACAATGATGATGCGGGGGGAAGATAACAGCGGCAATACTACACTGGCCTCGGCCTTCCGTGCCGGTGTTAACGATTTTGTTGATGGCATGATTGCTGGTGCCCGCAATATGATAGGCATTGGTATTGCTACGGCAACAGCCGGTATCATCGTGGGTGCTGTCAGTCAGACCGGTGTCGGATCTGCACTTGCCAATGTGGTTGAGGCATTGTCTGGCGGCAACCTTCTGGCCATCCTGTTCCTGACTGCAATCCTGTCGCTGATCCTTGGCATGGGGCTGCCAACTACGGCAAACTATATTGTCGTTTCGGCTCTGCTTGCGCCGGTTATCGTCACGCTTGGTCAGCAAAACGGGCTGATCGTGCCGCTGATTGCGGTGCATCTGTTCGTCTTCTACTTCGGTATCATGGCGGATGTGACACCACCTGTCGGACTGGCGTCCTTTGCGGCTGCAGCCGTATCAGGCGGGGATCCGATCAGGACCGGGGTCGTGGCCTTCTTCTACAGCCTGCGCACGGCAGCCCTGCCTTTCCTGTTCATCTTCAACACGGATCTGTTGCTGATTGATGTCGGCTGGGTACATGGGGTTTTCGTCTTTGTCACGGCAACACTTGCCATGCTGTTATTTGCGGCAGCGACGCAAGGCTGGTTCCTGACCCGCAACAATATCTTTGATGCGGTCGCATTATTACTGGTGGCCTTTACTATCTTCCGTCCGGGCTTCTGGATGGACATGATTGCGCCACCCTGGAACGATCAGCCTCCTGCACAGCTTGAGCAGGCCTTGGGTGAGGCTCCGGCGGGGCAACCTTTCCGGCTTGTCGTCTCTGGTCTGAATGATGTGGGCGATCCGGTTGAATTTCGTGCTCAGATGACCGTGCCCGAAGGGGATACGGGCGCTGACCGGATGGAAGCACTTGGGCTGGTAACAGCACAAAACGGCGATGAGGTGATTGTTGACGATGTTGGCTTTGACAGTCCCGCAGCGGCAGCCGGTCTTGACTGGGATCAGAAGGTTCTTCTGGTTCGTGCTCCTGCTGAGGCACCGTCGAAATACTGGATGTATATCCCGGCTTTCGGGCTTCTGGCCTTTGTCATCTGGATGCAGCGCCGTCGCATCGGACCTGATGCCGGCCCCCGTAACGACGTCCAGCCGACCACCGCCTGATAGGAGAAGATATCCATGTTCAAAACTATTCTGTTGCCCATCGATATCCAGCATGAGGCCAGCTGGAGTCAGGCATTGCCGATGGCGCGTCAGCTTCTGGAGCAGGGCGGAGAACTGCATATCCTTGGCATTGTCCATGATGTTGGTAATGCGTGGGTGGCCAGTTACCTGCCGCGTGGATATGAGCAACGCGCCCTTGAGGAGATGAAGTCCCAGCTTGGTGCTTTTGTCGCACGCGAGCTGCCTGATACAGGAAATGTCATGACACATGTCGGACATGGCCATGTTGCAGAAACCATTATCGATATGGCCCAGAAGGTACGTGCCGACCTGATTGTGATGGCGTCCCGCTCTCCTGATGAGTTGCGCACGTTCCGCATTGCCAGTCAGGCTGATCGCGTAGTGCGGCACTCATCGGTCAGCGTGATGATCCTGCGCTGATCATTAATTATATGGCAGAAAATAAAAGGGGTGCGAGTTTCCGCCCCCCTTTTTGATGCTCCATATGGCGTTATTTCAGAAGTTGCTGGATCGAGGATTCACTTTGTGAATTCAGTTGGTTAGGCGGATGTCATGAGCAAGCCGGCCCTCCCCCGCTATCGCACCACGCACTGGCCCAAGTACAACCGTGCGCTTGAGCGTCGAGGGGCGATGCTGATCCTGATCGACCCCAAGATGGACTGGCTTGCGGGGCTGGACTGGCCCGTGCCAGATTACACCACCCTGTGTCGCCGTCAAAAGACACTCGCCGTCCAGAT
>JBKEAB010000034.1:0-1825 GCA_047971845.1 Paracoccus sp. (in: a-proteobacteria)
CCCGAAAGCGTCTGCAACTTTGCGCAACATCGGCTGCTGGTTTCTGCCACTCCCGCCCTACAGCCCAGACCTGAACCCCATCGAGATGGCTTTTGCAAAGCTCAAAGCCCTCCTGCGCAAGGCCGCGGCCCGAACCTACGACGAACTATGGAAGGCCGTCGGCCAGGTCTGCGACCTCTTCACCGAAGACGAATGCCTCAATTATTTCATTGCCGCAGGATATGAACCCAAATGAGCACGACACGCTCTAGCATACCCGTCACTGAGCCAATAGGATAAAGCCATCCGGGGAAAGGGGAACTGCGCTCGAACCCTGATTGGTGCAACAAAAGCCATTGGAGACGAATCGCAACCTGCTACGATTACTGTCCCAAAGTCTTCCTCTCCGCCATTGTCATCTATTGACTATGAGCTCTAAGCCTGAGTCATTTGATTGTCGTGTCCCAAGCCAAGATATAACAGCCGGATCAGGCTGAAATGAATTCGATTCCTGGCAGAGCGGCAATTTCTGCCAGATCCACAGTATAGATTTCCGACAATTCGTCAACCAGTTCCTGTGACCAGTTCGGCAGGTCAATCTCTGTTTCCATTGCAGAGGCATTGCCTTGCGCGTTCAGAGCCTGTTCGACCATGTCACGGCGTTGACCAATGGTCAGACCGGGCGTACCGGAAATATCTTCCTGCAGGGATTTCAGGGCATCTTCGGGCAAAAGATCTGCCAGAATCGCATCATCCCCCTGAAGCGGAATGTCTGCCGTCAGACCTGCCATACGACGCAGGATTTCGGGCCATATGAAGGGCAGATCCTCCTGCGCCCAGATAACCATATCACGATCAGGAACGGCTTGCAGCATCTGCTGGATCATTGGAGCCCAACGCAGGGTGCGGGGGTTGATGCCGCCCATGGTCGTGCGATAATTTCCATCTGTCATGCGGATGATGGCGGCGACCTGCCGGGCAGGATGGATCACGCTGAGAAAGAACTCAACTACGGTCTCGGGAAACAGATTTGACAGTGATGCCAGCCGGTCGGGACCTTTGGGATACATACCCTCCCGGGAAATGGCGCGCTGCGGCATTCCGATAAAACCTGACTGGCTCAGGATAACGCGATTGGCGTGATCACTGTCCATGACGGCATCCAGCAGTAGTTCCTGGGTTTCAGGGTCTGCCGTCCTTCCCTTCAGCGCACCGATGGCCTCGCCGAAAATACCGCGATAGCGATTGGGCGCAGGAATTTCGATTCCAAGAGGCCACAACGCCTCACGATTACGCATCAGGGTTCGAATGATCCGGTCCTGATCGCTGCCGTGAACGCCGACATGAAAGGCAATCTGCATATAGTGTCCAACTCGTAAATTCTGCAACAGATTAGCCTCAGTTCCCGGGCAGGAAAACCATTTTCGTACGATAGACCTGTGCGGCAGTGCGGCTGGCGTTATCTGGGCACCACTCAAATTTCGGGAGTATAGCTCAGCTGGCAGAGTAATTGACATACCATCAGTGACTTTGCTCAGCATTTCCGGCCTGAATAGAAGCGATAAGCAGATCAACGCCGCCTAGGGTCAGGACTCGTTCTTGGTTATAGCCAGAAGATGACGGTTGCAGCGAGGAGGATGGCGGAAAAGAAGGTCTCGGGACATCGGTCGTATCGGGTTGCAACGCGGCGCCAGTCCTTGAGGCGCCCGAACATGATCTCGATGCGATTGCGGCGTTTGTAGCGCCGTTTGTCGTATTTGACCGCCTTCTTGCGGGACTTTCGGCCGGGGATGCATACTCTTATCCCCTTGTCTTTCAACGCTTCTCGGAACCAGTCGGCGTCATA
>JBKEAB010000035.1:0-3214 GCA_047971845.1 Paracoccus sp. (in: a-proteobacteria)
ATGCTTGCGGGAGTTCCACTCTCCTTCACCTTCCGCTTTGATCCCGGTCGCGTCGATCAGCAGGTACAAAGGCCCCGACCCGTCACGATCAGGAATGGTGACATTCAACGTCTTCTGTCGGCGGCACAGAGTGCTGAGGTCCGGCACTTTCCAGTCAAGGCCTGCCAGCCGCAGCAAGCTTTCGACAAACCCGGTCGTTTGGCGGAGAGGCATGCCGAACAGAACCTTCATCGTAAGACAAACCTGGATCGACGCGTCGCTGAACTCAGGCTGACCACCGCGCTTGCCTGTCAGACGCGCGTGCCAAGGCCAAGGCATCTCAGGATCGAACCAGATCGATAGCGAACCGCGCTGCTTTAGCGCCGTGTTGTACGAAGGTCAGTTCCTGGTCTTGTACTTCGTAGGGGACCAACCGCTTATGCTGGTCAGCTACCATCTTGGATTCAATCAGTGAATCCCTCACACATTTGTCCAACAAAGACTTGAAAATATCAGAATTCATCCACCTGCCCGCGCAGGTATTTCAAATCATGCACCGCCACCGGCAGGAAATATCTGCCAGTAAACAAGAGTTCCAGAAATCCCGGCATGACAGACGCTGTGAACAAGATTGCGGGAACCAGATGCAAACCGCATTCCGGCAATACGAAACCCCATAAGAAAAAAGCGCCCGCACGAAGCGGGCGCCAGTCATGAGGCAGGTTTCATACAGGCAAGAAACCTATCGAGCAGTGATTCCTGTATAGGCGAAACAGCGCATGAGTCCAAGGCTGATGTTTGTCATGACAATCGCGCTCGGATAGTCTGTCCTTTGAAATCACAGGCATTTGCCGCCAAGGAGCAAGCCACTGACATGCGAATCTTCAAGAATCCTAACGAATCCGCGATCAATACCGCCCTTCTGGCCGGTTTTTCTGTATTCGTCACTGTTGCAGCAATGCCGCTGACAACCCTTGCTGAGCCCACACATGCCATCGCAATGTATGGAGAACCTGCTCTGCCAGATGGTTTTACACACCTGCCTTATGCCAACCCTGACGCCTTGAAAGGGGGAACGATTCGCCTCGCCGAATCGGGTTCTTTCGATTCTCTGAAACCCTGGGTCCTGAAGGGCAGCCCAGCCTGGCCGGTTTTTACGATGCCATCCGTTCTGGCCGAAACCCTGATGTTTCGTTCTCTTGACGAACCTTTTACACTTTACGGCCTGCTGGCCAAATCCGTCGAAACTAATCCCGGACGGAATTGGGTCGAATTTACCCTGCGTCCCGAAGCAGCATTTTCAGACGGAAGCCCTGTTACGATAGAAGACGTGATGTGGTCCTATGAAACGCTTGGAACACAGGGCCACCCACGCTATCGTGGTGCTTGGTCCAAGGTCAAAAAAATGGAACAGACCGGCCCGGACAAGGTGCGTTTTACCTTCGACACCAACGACCGGGAACTTGCTCTCCTGATGGGAATACGCCCGATCCTGAAGAAGGCCCAATGGGAGGATACCGATTTCACACAACCAGGATTGGAAATTCCAATTGGTTCGGGTCCTTATACCATTGACAAGGTTGACCCCGGACGCAGCTTTACGTTGCACAAGAACCCCGATTGGTGGGGAAAGGACCTGCCAATCAATCAGGGGTTGCATAACTTCGATATGATCATTTACGATTATTATGGCGATAACAACGCCATGTTCGAAGCCTTCAAAGCCGGTGAAATTGATGTCTGGCGTGAACTGGACAGCACAAACTGGCAAAATGCTTATAATTTCCCACGAGCCAGTTCCGGTGAGATCGTAAAATCGGAAATTCCCAACCAACGACCTTCAGGAATAATGGGACTGGTCATGAACACCAGAAACCCGCTTTTCTCCGACTGGCGTGTGCGTCAGGCAATGATTGAAGCCTTCAACTGGTCTTTCATCAACAGGACACTCTCGGACGGAAAAGAACAGCGCATCACATCATTCTTTGCCAATTCCGATCTGGCCATGGTTCCCGGCGTCCCTGCTGATGGCCGTGTCAAGGAATTGTTGACCCCCTATGCGGACCAACTTCTGCCCGGAGCAATTGAAGGCTATGCCCTGCCCGAAGGCGCTGACCAGCCCTTGGACCGCCGTGCCATGCGTCGCGGACTAAAACTCCTGAAAGAAGCCGGCTGGGCAACCCGGAACGGCATTCTGGCCAATACAGATGGACAGCCTTTTTCTTTCGAGATCCTGCTCAACCAGTCCGGAGCCGCGATGACAAGTGCATCGGAAATGAAGGAAACTGCCGAAATCTATGCCGAAGCACTGCGTCAATATGGCATTCAGCCCAAGATCACCATTCTCGACAGCGCACAATATATCGAGCGGACAAATAACTATAATTTCGACATGACCTGGTATGATCGCGCCCTGTCATTATCGCCGGGGAATGAACAAATGCTGTATTGGGGTGCCTCCGGTGTAAGTGAGCCGGGTACACGCAACTGGATGGGAATGGCCTTCCCCCCGGCCGAGGCCATGATTGACGCAATGCTGAACGCAGACTCAAACGATGAATTCAGTGCTGCAGTCGAAGCTCTGGACCGCATCCTGATGACCGGACGCTACGTCATTCCAGCCGGCTATTCCCCTGTCAGTCAGCTCGCACATAACATAGAACTGACATATCCGGAAACTATCCCGGTCTATGGCGACTATCCCGGCTTTCTGCCCGAAACCTGGTGGCGTAAAGATACCGGCCATTAGGTTCTGTGAACACTTACCTGATCCACAGGGCTTTGTTGCGCAAAGAGCATGAAGGCCTGACCTCCCCTTTCCGCAGACGTACTTATCCCATGGGCTCTGTGACAGGTATGCCGAGCGCGATGTAGCCGTTCAGCACGGCGGCGCAGACTTGGAATTGCGACCTGGCGATCGAAGTTAGAGGCGGTTCGGAGGATCTGAACAGGTCGGATAAGAGGATTTTCTTCGCAACAGCGGTATGATGCCGCGAGCAAGGAGAAGACCATGGCAAGACGCCCGCGCCGGAATCACCGCCCGGCATTCAAGGCGAAAGTGGCGGTGGCCGCGATCAAGGGCGAGGAGACCCTGATCGAGCTGTCACAGGACTTCGATGTGCATCCGAACCAGATCAAGCAATGGCGCGATCAGCTTCTGGAAGGCGCGACCGGGGTGTTCGGCGAAGCACCAAAGGCCGATCCGGAACCTGCCATCGACGTGAGGACGCTGCAC
>JBKEAB010000036.1:0-6928 GCA_047971845.1 Paracoccus sp. (in: a-proteobacteria)
ACTGCCTATGATAGCGATGCCCTGCGCCAGGTCATCTCCGACAAAGGCGCCATCGCGGTGATCCCCAACAATCCGTCGCGGGCGCTGAAATATCCTCTCGATCAAGACCTATACGCCCAAAGACATCTCGTGGAGTGTTGCTTTTCCAAGCTCAAGCAGTTCCGAAGGGTCGCAACACGATACGAGAAGACCGCCAGAAACTACCTCGCTGTCATTACCATCGCCGCAATCGTCCTGTGGATCAGGTAAGTGCCACAGAACCTAGACCCATTGATTTCAGTTCAAGTATATCCTGACTGGTTATCAGCCCCCCGGCAGTGGTTTCGAAGACCTTTGCGGCAGGGTGTTCGAATATGTAGAAAACGACAGAATCCATATCTGTGGCAACGGTAATCGTCATGATCTTCTCCTGTTATGTTCTCGTCTGCGTTGCGACGGGCGCAGTCATGCGGTAATCTTGTGGCAAAATCGCCCCGCCAAACAACAGGCAGTTTCATGCGTGCAGCCATAATCGCCTTTTTTACCCTGCTTTTGCCGCTTCAGGCTCTGAGTTTTGAAACCAATGCCCGTTCGGCCTGGGTTTACGACGTCACCACAGGTACGGTTCTTCTGGAAAAGAATGCCGATCAGCCACTGCCTCCGGCATCAATGTCCAAGCTGATGACCGTTTACATGCTGTTCGAAGCCGTGCAGGACGGACGTCTGCAAATGGATACACGCCTGCCTGTTTCGACCCGCGCCCGCGAGATGCAGGGATCGACCATGTTCCTGAACGAACGAGACCGGCCAACTGTCGAGGAACTGATCAAGGGTATTATCGTCCTGTCAGGCAATGATGCCTGTGTGGTTGTTGCCGAAGGGCTGGCGGGAACAGAAGATGCCTTCGCTCGCCAGATGAATGACCGTGCGAAATCACTTGGCATGATTAATTCACATTTTGCGAATGCCTCGGGCTGGCCTCATCCTGATCATGTCATGTCTGCCCGTGATCTGGGTATTCTGGCTGAACACCTGATCAATGATTTTCCTGAGCTTTACAAATATTTTGCACTGACTGAGTTTGCCTTTGATGATCGTGCGCCCTCAAACCGGTTCAACCGCAATCCTCTTCTGGAACTGGGTATTGGGGCGGATGGGCTGAAAACCGGTCATACGCAGGAAGCCGGGTATGGTCTGGTGGGATCGGCCACACAGAGCAACCGGCGGGTGATTTTCGTCGTGACCGGGCTGGACAGCGAAAAGGCACGGGCCGAAGAAGCCGAGCGGGTCGCCGCCTGGGCCTTTCGTGACTTTGCCATGAAAGAGGTTGTTCCACAGGGTGAAACCGTGACAACGGTACCGGTCTGGCTTGGTTCAAAGTCCCGGATTGCCCTGACCACACATGACGGGCTGAATGTTCTGTTGCCGATCGGGGCAGAATCCGGTGTGACCGCCGAGGCGGTTTACATGGGGCCGGCTGCAGCACCGGTAACCCAAGGCGATCAATTGGGGGTCTTGCAGATCCAGATCCCCGGTGTCGGACCAGCCAGCGTACCTCTGGTTGCTGCCGAAGATGTTGTGCAGGCGGGCTTCTTCGGCCGGCTGAAAGGTGCAGCCCAGCGGCTGGGCAGCGATGCCTGGCAGATGACCCGGCAGTAAGCCGCACATGTTCATAAGCTTCGAAGGTATCGACGGTAGCGGCAAGACCACTCAGTCCCGGTTGCTGGCTGAAGCCCTGCGCGCAGAGGGTCATGACGTTGTCCTGACACGTGAGCCAGGCGGATCTGAGGGTGCCGAAGCGATCCGGCGCCTTCTGGTCGAAGGGGGCGCGGATCGCTGGTCGGCTGAAAGTGAAATCCTGTTGTTCAACGCTGCCCGACGCGATCATCTGGAACGGATAATCCATCCGGCCCTGGCCCGGGGGGCAATCGTTATCACCGACCGTTTTGCCGATTCCACCCGGGTCTATCAGGGTATCACGCGGGGGGATCTGACCGAAACCGTGGAAGCCCTGCACAGGCTGATTATCGGGATTGAACCTGACCGGACCTTTATCATTGACATTGACCCGGCCGAGGGTCTGACACGAGGTGCCGCCCGCGGAAGTACAGAGGACCGGTTCGAGTCCATGGGGCTGGCGTTTCAGGAAAAGCTGCGTGCCGGCTTTGGTGCTCTTGCCAGCGCCTGTCCTGCCCGTGTCCGGCTGGTTGATGGCAAAGGCAGCCCCTCTACAGTAGCTGCCCGTGTCCGGGCCGCACTATGACAGACGAAACGCCCGAATCCGACCGTGTTCCCGGTGCACCCCATCCTCGTCACAGCCCGGCAGTGATTGGTCATGATGCTGCCGTGGCCGATTTTCTGACATCAGTTGATGCGCATCGGCTGCATCATGCCTGGCTGATCACGGGTCCCCGGGGTGTCGGCAAGGCGACACTGGGCTGGTTCATTACCCGCTGGCTGCTGGCTGGTGGGCAAGGCAACGATCTGACCATAGCCCCTGATGATCCGGTTGCCCGCCGGATTTCTGCCCTGTCCGAGCCGCGGTTGCATCTGGTCCGGCGCGGCTTCGATTCCAGGACTGGGCGGCTGAAGGCTGAAATCGGCGTTGATGATATCCGTGCACTGTTGTCCTTCTTTCACATGAGTGCCGCTGAAGGCGGCCGGCGGATCGCCATTGTCGATGCTGCCGATGAAATGAATGGTTCTGCTGCGAATGCCTTGCTGAAAATGCTGGAAGAACCCCCGAAAGGCGGCCTTATCCTACTGATTGCGCATCAGCCCGCACGATTATTGCCGACCATCCGGTCCCGTTGCCGGGAATTGCGCCTGTCGCCGCTTTCGCCGGAAGACATGTCGCGGGTCCTGACCTCATTATCCGCCGGAGGTGATGGTGCAGCCCTGTCAGCGCTATCAGGCGGCTCCGTGGGCGAGGCTTTGCGGCTGGATGGTCAGGATGGGTTGGCAGTCTATGCCCGGATTATTGCACTTTTCCAGACTCTGCCCCGATTCGATCGTATCAAAGCCCGGGAACTGGCAGAAGGTGCGGGTGGCAAGGTCACGGCCGATGGTGATCCCTTTGACCTGCGTATAACACTTCTTGATCGTTTTCTGACCCGGTTGGCACGGGCAGGGCTGATGGGGGCACCGATACCGGAAGCCGCACCAGGTGAAGCCGACTTGATGACCCGGCTATGTCCTGATGCCGATGCCGCCCGCATATGGGCTGATGCGCAGGCGGGATTGTCGGCGCGTGCGCGGTCCGGGCGGAGTGTCAACCTTGACCCTGCCGCCCTTGTCATGGATATGCTGACGCAACTGGCCGGACTCGCCCCGGCACACGCGAAAGCCTGACCCATGCCCTTGCCTGATGCCAGCCTGACAGTCCCGGTTGTGGACAGCCATTGCCATCTTGATTTCCCGGACTTCAACGATGATCTGGATGCAATCATTTCCCGTGCACGTGCTGTCGGGGTGACACGCATGGTCACAATTTGCACGAAATTGCGTCAGGAACCCCAGGTTCGGGCTATTGCCGAAGCTCATGATGGTGTTTTCTATGCTGCCGGGACACATCCGATGAGCGCTGCCGATGAACCCATGGCAACTGTCGATGAACTGGTCACACTTGCCGCGCATCCCAAATTTGTCGGGATCGGTGAAACCGGGCTAGATTACCACTATACCGCTGAAAGCGCGGCCATACAGCAGGAAAGTCTGCGCATCCACATCGAGGCTGCGCGCCAGACCGGGTTGCCCCTGATCATCCATGCCAGAGCTGCTGATGAAGACATGGCCCGCATTTTGACGGAAGAACATGCTGCGGGTCATTACAACTGCGTCATGCACTGTTTTTCCTCAGGGGCCAAGCTGGCACGGGCGGCACTGGATCTTGGCTTTTATCTGTCCATGTCCGGTATTGCTGCCTTTCCCCGTTCAACCGGGTTGCGCGAAATCTTTGCCGCAGCCCCTGTTGAGCGGATCCTTGTTGAAACCGACGCTCCGTAT
This sequence comes from Paracoccus sp. (in: a-proteobacteria), assembly GCA_047971845.1. Lineage (GTDB taxonomy): Bacteria > Pseudomonadota > Alphaproteobacteria > Rhodobacterales > Rhodobacteraceae > Paracoccus. The sequence continues at coordinate 3,985 of JBKEAB010000036.1, forward strand.
CTGGCACCTCCGCCCCATCGCGGTAAGCGCAACGAACCTGCATTTGTGACCCGTACCGCTGCTATTGGTGCAGAGGTTTTTGGCATGTCCTATCGTGATTTTGCGGTGCAAAGCTCTGCTAATTTTGACCGGTTGTTTTCAAAGGTGGCGGTATGATTCGTATCACCATCCTCGGTTGTGGATCATCCGGGGGGGTGCCTCGTATCGGGGGAAACTGGGGTGCCTGTAATCCTGATGACCCAAGGAACCGCCGCCGCCGTTGTGCTATCCTGATCGACCGGATCGGAAGGCACGGCATGACACGGGTTCTGGTTGATACCGGTCCTGATCTGGTCCCGCAACTTCTGGATGCAGGGGTCAGGGTGCTGGATGGTGTGGTCTGGACCCATGCCCATGCAGATCATATCCATGGTATAGATGATCTGCGGCAGGCTGCCTATAATGCCCGCACAAGGATACCAGCCTATGCCGATATGCCAACCACGACGGCACTGCGCAACCGGTTCGGTTATGTCTTTGAGACACCACCTAGATCACATTACCCGCCAATCTGCGATCTGCATTTGCTTGATGGCCCGATCAGCATCGGCGGCGATGGCGGACCTGTTGACCTGACCCCCTTTACCGTCCCTCATGGTGAAATCATGTCGATCGGGTTGAGGATTGCCACCGCTTCTGGCGGCATTGTCTATCTGCCCGATGTCCAGACCATTCCTGAACCTGCATGGGACATCATTGGCACTCCGGAGATTTTTATCTGTGATGCCCTGCGCCATGACCCGCATCCCAGCCACGCACATCTGGCACTGACGCTGGACTGGATGGCCCGCTCCGGCACAGGATGCGGGGTATTGACCAACATGCATATTGATCTCGATTATGCAGCAACGGACGCCGAAACTCCGGCCACTGTCATGCCCGCATTTGATGGCATGGTACTGGAAGCCCCTGCATGAGCGCACTTTTTGATGTTGTTCTGCCGGTCTTTCTGATCATTGGGTTCGGGTATGCCGTGGTATGGCGCAGTCTCTTTTCAGAAGATGCTGTCGACGGAGTCATGCGCTTTGCGCAGAACTTCGCAGTCCCCGTCCTGCTGTTTCAATCCATTGCCACCCTGGATCTGTCAGCTGAATATGACATTCCCATGTTGCTGGCCTTCTATATCGGGGCGCTGACATCCTTTGTGCTTGGTCTGTCCGGCGCCCGCTGGATGGGACGCTCACCCGAAGATGCCGTAGCTATTGGGTTTGTGTGTTTGTTTTCCAATTCCCTTCTGCTCGGTGTCCCGATTACTGAACGCGCCTACGGTCCGGATGCCCTTGCCGGTAACTGGACAATCATTTCGGTGCATTCCCCTCTGCTTTACACATTTGGCATCACGGTGATGGAGTTCACCCGGGCACGTGGTCAGAACCTGTCCTTGGGCCGGGTTGCCACGCGCGCGTTGACGGGAGTCCTGCGTACTCCACTGGTCATCGGCATCCTGTCCGGAGTGGTGATGAACTTTCTGCTGCAAGCCGGACTGGTTCTTCCACAGGGTTTCTGGGATGGAGTCGACATGATGAGTAAGGCCGCGCTTCCCGCAGCATTGTTCGCGCTTGGCGGAATCCTGTTCCGTTACAGACCAGAAGGGGATAGCCGGGCCATCGCGCTTTGCTGTTTTGCCGCCCTGGTCCTTCATCCGGTACTGACATACGGACTCGGCCGGGTGTTCGGCCTTGATACTGCTTCATTACGGTCATCGGTTCTGACCGCGTCAATGGCACCAGGGGTCAATGCCTATCTGTTTGCCTCGATCTATGGTGTGGCCAAAAGGGTTGCGGCATCAGCTGTGCTGGTCGCAACGGTTCTGTCGATTCTGACTATTTCAGCCTGGCTGGCCATTCTGCCCTGATCGCCGGGCCTGCAATCCTGAACGCGCGGAACCTATCACAAACACATACGACCGATGCCAGAGGCGCTCCCATGGTTCGATTTCATGCAAGTTCTGCATCCTGACGGTAATAGATCTATAAGGACGATATGTCGTGGCAGGACATCAATCCGGACAAATCGCAGGATATGAGGCCGATTAAGAGTAGTACGATCTAAAAATGACAGCTCTATCCTTCGTAAGGGACAAATTCCCCTTTTCATCCGTTACGCAAGCCGTTATCTGCACTGCGTGTTGCGATGCGGTCGTGGCGGAATTGGTAGACGCGCAGCGTTGAGGTCGCTGTTCCTTAACCGGAGTGGAAGTTCGAGTCTTCTCGACCGCACCAGATATTTATACAAACGGCTGATTTCATTGCATGAAGTTAGCCGTTTGTATTTTCTCCCACCCTCTGGCCCATCCAAATTCCTGCGTTTGTATGGCCCTGTACGATAACAAGAACGACTCGAAAGTCCGCACGGCCGTCCTTCATCCTTCGAAAATGCTGCGCCATGGACGAATGACCGGTCTGGTGAAGCTGCGATGCGGCATTGGCCGGTGGGTAGAAGACAGCTCTGGGCCGGGCGTGGTCCTGACCTCGGCCTCCTATCTGTCCTCATCATATGGAGAGGCCCGTCCACCAGCGGCACACCACGGTTCTAATCATCAATCGAAGGTCGTCGGCATTGCGGCGCTCAAGATATGTACGTGACAAGACCCATTTCCGCTTGCCCCGAGGGATCAGAGCTTCGAAGTTGCGCTTGGTCGATCTTGCGCCGATGACCTTTCCCGGCTTGCCCAACGATTCCGGGACCGAGGTCGTTCGTAGCATCTTGGCCGCGCTGAACGCGCGTGCCGTTGGTTCAAAAACCTGTATCGGCCTTGGTCCAGCGGGTGTGTCGATCACAGCCTCCCGAACCTCGATCAACCCGTAGATCAGCAGCTTTTCCGCCCCGTGCAGCGGCAGATAGCCGGAATCCACGGCCATGGTGACCAGAAACGCGATCAGGTCTTGGTTTTCTTCCGGGCTGA
>JBKEAB010000037.1:0-2124 GCA_047971845.1 Paracoccus sp. (in: a-proteobacteria)
GCATCAGTCCGAGGCCGCGCAGCGCCCGCCGGACGGTGCCGCGATGAACATTGATGCCATGCGTGTCGGCCAGGTCCACCGTCAATTCATCGACCGTGATCCCGCCCTTGTCGGCGACCTGCCCTTGATCCGGCCCGTTACGTCCGCCCGTTTGCCATGTCTGCCACCGTTCCCCTGCGGTCGCGGCGACAGCGATCCGGTGTCCTGTCGCAGCCTGATCAGGTCGTCTACGAATTTCAGCGAGACCCGGAAGTGCCGCGCCGCTTCACGGTGCCTGTACCCCTCGTCAACGAACGCAGCGGCCTGCGTGCATAGTTCCAATGGATGCGGCTTGCCCAAGCACCCCCAATATCCGCCTCACCCACAGAGACCACATCATGGCGTAGCCGGGAATCCTGAATCGGATAGGCCTAAAGCCGTGGGGTTTACGGATCCCCTGTCAGGGGCTCTGAACACAACACACGATCACGCTTAAAGTTTTCCGTTCCGGATCCACTTCGCTGATTGTTCTCATACTCTCAGGAATGCCGGCATAGCATCAGGTATTGATTTCAGCTGAAACAATATCAATCCCAAGTCGCTGGCTCAGTGCTATACGTTCGCTGTCCAAATGTTGTGCGGGTGCCGGGGCCCAGGCCGAAGGGCGATGGATATATCCGGTCTTTGCCAGCAGATTTGCCAATTTGGGTAAGTCAATTTCGCTATACAATTCGCTCAACTGATTTGGCTTGCCCCCCGAAGGTCGGAAATATTGTCCGGTCAATACATCAATGACATCCGGTTTGATTGAAGCAAACCAGTGATATTGTGTCAGATAGTCGTCCAGAACTGTTGCCGGACGGCGCAGGATGATTGCCAGCCGGCTTTCCGGCCCTGCAAAGAAAGCAGCAAGGTGGAGTGCTGAACTGTCGCTGGAAATCACCCTTCTGGCCATGGCATATTGGGCAGCCTGCTCTTCAAGCGGATGATTTTGCGGATGAAAGATACGATAACCTTCAGCTGCGAGATATTCTTCAATTAGATCTTCAGCCAGGTAACGGCCACGTTTGGAATAAAGCTGGCTCCGCGAAATATAGACCTTTTCAGCACCTTCCGGTTTGATCTGACCAGCAAGATTACGATGAATATGATTGCGAAATTCCGGTCCGCCCGCAATCATGTCCCCGGTGCCAAAGGCCTGAGGGGCAACGACAAGCCGCTCAACATGGGTTGGTTCGACAACCGGCATAACCCTGCCGATATTACCGCCAAACATTGTCAGCATTGGCATCATTGACTCGACAAAGCGTTTGGGTCGATTGGCTTTCTTCAGAAGAAATAATACGCCTTTGGCTTCAGGGACAAAGTCTCGCGCCCATAAGCGTGCAGTTGATTCCAAAAGTGCGTGGCCAAAATGATTGTATAATAGCCCGCCAAAAATCCAGGTCCCATAGCGTTCTTTGGGGGTTTCAGACGGGAGTTGTCCGGGCCGGAATGTTGTTGGAAGCGCTGAATTACGCCAGCATTGTCCGATTGGTTGATAGCTGCCGGTCTTGTCATAAATACCAGCGGACATTGCAATCCCCTGCCTGCGGGCTTCACCTTGCGGCACGATCAGGGCATTTTCGAAGATTGCAATTTTGTCTGCCAGTTTCTTTTCCGGATCAAACACTGCTTTTCCATGACTATGAAAGGACTGATTCTGGTTAGCATATGCTACTACCTATCACCAGTAGCCAAAGACTATTGGTCACCAACGGTGAGGTAGTTTCTGGTGATTTCTTGTGGCCGGATGCTATGTGCTTTTCAATGCGTTCCTGAAGGTCATTGGAGCAAGGTTTCCCACGTGATCCTCCTTCAATTATGATGAAGTATAAAGCGCGACATCCGGTCGTATCTCGGAAGTGGTGGAAATTTGAAGGCGGCGTAATCTCCGGGTGAACTGACACCCACTTAACCGGCGGCGGGAAGCGTCAGGGAGATCACGCCATGAACCAGATGACCGACACTTCCTGCTTTTCGCTACTGGCCGGAGAGGCCGGGCTCGATCCGATTGATGAGCGGCTGCGGACCAAGGTGTGCGCGACCATCGAAGCGGTTTTCGAGGAGGAATTGGCCAGCTTTCTCAGCCGCCTGCGCTATGAC
>JBKEAB010000038.1:0-6204 GCA_047971845.1 Paracoccus sp. (in: a-proteobacteria)
GGCCGACCAGCGGGTTGCCGTCGGGCGCGAAGGTGAAGGGCCCGTTGATGACGCGCTTGATGCCGGCGCGGCCGAGAACGGGATAGCGGCGGAAGGCTGCCTCGAGCGGCTCGGCGACGCGCTCCATGTCGTCGGGAAGAAGCTCGTGGCCGAAGTCCCAGGACGTGCCATCCACGGCCCAGGGGACCGCCTTCTGCTCGTAGATGCCGATGACGAGGCCCCGCCCCTCCTCGCGCAGATAGGTCTCGCCGCCGGGGTCCATCACGTGCGGCAGTTCCTGTCCGTGCCCGTAGACCTCGGGGATATCGTCCGTGACGAAGTACTGGTGCTCCATCGGGTGCAGCGGTAGGTAGACGCCGGCCATGGCGCCGACTTCGCGTGCCCAGAGGCCGGCGGCGATGACGACGTGCCCGGCGCGGATCGTGCCCTGCTCGGTCGCCACATCCCATTCCTGCCCGACCGGGGTCAGTGCGGTCACGCGGTTGCGCAGGATGATCTCGGCACCGGCCATGCGGGCGGCGCGCGCATAGGCATGCGTGGTGCCCGATGGATCGAGATGCCCGTCCAGTGGGTCATAGAGTCCGCCGACCACACCCTCGACATCGGTGATCGGCGAGCGCCGAGCGATCTCTTCCGGCCCGATGATTTCGGTGTCGAGCCCCATATAGCGGTGCTTGGCCCGCTCGGCGACCAGATAGTCCATGCGGTCGCGGTCGGTCGCGATCGTGATGCCGCCGACATGGTGCAGGCCGCAGCTCTGCCCGGTGATCCGTTCGAGCTCGCGGTAGAGCCGGATCGTATAACCCTGCAGCGCCGCCATGTTGGTGTCGGAGTTCAGCGTGTGAAAGCCGCCCGCCGCATGCCAGGTCGAGCCGCTCGTCAGCTCGGAGCGCTCGACCAGGCAGATGTCCGTCCAGCCCGCCCTGGTCAGGTGATAGAGCACCGAGCAGCCGACGACGCCGCCGCCGATCACCACAACGCGCGCATGGGTTCTCATGGGTCCTCCTTGGGATCGCCGCCAGCAAGGTGCGAATCGGGTGCAGCACAACCCGGATTCGCGCCGGTTTCCACCGGATTTGCGACAGGCTCAGCGCGCTTGAGCCGGGCGCGCCATCAGATCGGCCAGCGTGTGGCCGGGCTCGGACCGGAAATGCTCGTTCAGGAAGCGCGGATCGTGCACGCCGTCCAGCCGGAAGGTGCGGAAGTCTTCGCGCATCTCGCACCAGCTCGTCAGGGTCCAGACCGTCCCGAAGAAGGACAGGAGCAGCGGATGCACGATGCGCTCGGTCACGTCGCCGCCCTTGGACCGATAGATGAAGGCGAGCTTGCGCCGCTCGCGAATGGCCCGGCGAAGCTCGGCGATGTCGATCTCGACCGGCGCCGACCAGTGGTCGCGCGGCGCCACGAGCGCGACCGCGTCCATATAGTCGCGCAGCCGCTCTGGGAGCACCGCCTCGATCTTGGCCAGCACCTTGCTCGCGGCGCGTGCCAGTGCCGGGTCGGCCCAGCCCTCGACGATGCGCGCGCCCAGCACCAGCGCCTCGATCTCTTCCTCGCCGAACATCAGCGGCGGCAGGTCGAGTTCGCCCCGCAGGATGTATCCGACACCGGCCTCGCCCTCGATCGGCACGCCCGAGGCGATCCGCGCGGCGATATCGCGATAGATCGTGCGCTCCGAGACCTCCAGCTCGCGCGCCAGGTCCTGGGCACGTACCAGCCGGTTCCTTCGCATCAGCTGGATGATGTCGAACAGGCGGTCGGCACGGCGCATCGGAGCTCCCCGGGTCCTTCGGCCGGCATCTTATCCGAACACTGCTGACAGCACGCTGTCAGCAGGTCGCGACCCGTCCTGACGGGACGTTGTCAGGAGGCGTCAGCTACAGCTCTCGCCAGACAAGGACACCACATATGACCTGAGATGAAGGAGAAACCGCCATGTATGTGCTTGCGTCGGTTCGACCACTGACGCGGTTCCGTGTCCGTCTCCCGTCGCCATCGCCGATGGCGACGCTGGCAGGCTGGTGGCGAGCGAGGCGCAAGCGCCAGCAATTGCTCGGGCTGAACGACTACATGCTGCGTGATATCGGTCTCACGCGCAAGGAGGCAGAACTCGAAGCCGCCCGGCATTTCTGGGACGTGACGCGCGGGTGACGTGCGGGGCGTGCCGCCGGATATGTGCCGCCGCGTACATGCCGATCTGGCGGATCGCTCGCCGGGATCGTAAGCAAGCAGGCGGGCGGGCAGCGCGTCCGCCTGCGTCGCACCGGATGCCAATGCGAAACCCGCCTCTCCGGGGCTCGGCCGGCCGATGCCGCCGGCGCGACCGCAGGTCTGATCCGGGCGCGGCCCCTGCCCGCCGGATTCGGACGGACCGTTGCAACCGGAGGCGACCGCTCCCACTTCCAGAAGATGGGATGGATGCCGCCCTTCCCCGACGGCATCGCTGAGTGCCAGTCTTGTGGTGTTCAGAGCCACAGAGAACGGGAAGGGGGCATCCGTGGAGAAAGCTACCATCGTCGGGGTCGATCTTGCAAAGAACGTGTTCCAGCTGCACGGGGCGGCGGCGGACGGGGCGGTGCTGTTCCGCAAGAAGCTGACGCGGCTTCAGTTTCGCCGCTTCATGGCGGAGCATCGCAGCTGCCTGGTCGCGATGGAAGCCTGTGGCGGAGCGCACTACTGGGCGCGAGAGATGCGGCGGCTCGGCCATGACGTCCGGCTGATCGCGCCGAGGTACGTGAAGCCGTTCATCAAGCGTCAGAAGAACGACGCGGCCGACGCGGAGGCGATCGTCGAGGCGGCGCTGCGGCCGACCATGCGCTTTGTCGAGCCGAAGAGCGAGGAGCAGCAGGCGCGGTCCGTTGCCTTCCGCACGCGCGAGCAGTTCCTGAAGCAGCGAACGGATTGCATCAACGCGCTCCGCTCGCACCTCCAGGAGTTCGGCTACGTGGCGCCGCAGGGCATCGGCTATCTGCGCCGGCTCGGGGACGTCATCGAGGATCCGGCCACCGACCTGCCGGCGCTGGCCCGGCAGCTCTGCAGGGAACTGCTCGACCACATCACCCAGCTGACGGTCCGGATCGATGCATTGAAGAAGACGATCGGCGAGGTCGCGAACCGCGGCGCCACGTCGCGCCGCCTGCAGACCATGCCCGGTGTCGGGCCGATCGGCGCGCTCGCTATCGAGACGTTCGCGCCGCCGATGCAGCAGTTCCGGCGCGGGCGCGACTTCGCCGCCTGGCTCGGACTCGTGCCGCGGCAGAACTCGAGCGGCGGCAAGCAGCGGCTCGGGAAGACATCGAAGATGGGGCAGCGCGACATCCGGCGCCTGCTGATCACTGGCGCGATGACGGTGATCCGGTGGGCGGTGCGGAGGGGCGCGCCCGAGAATTCCTGGCTCGCAAGGATGCTTGCGAAGAAGCCGAGAATGCTGGTGGCGATCGCGCTCGCGAACAGGATGGCGCGCGGCATCTGGGCGATGCTGACAAAGCAGGAGGATTACAGGGATCCGGTGATGGCGGCCGCTGCGTGATCCGTCAGCAGCGCTCGGCCTGATCCGGTACGTCGGGGATGTGAGGAGGTCACGGACTGCATGGGCAAATGATCGGCAGGATCGGGGATCGGGAAAACCAGGAACCTTCTCGGAGCCGCGAGCTCGCCGTGGAGATCTGGACCCGGCCCGCGCATCGCCATACCGGCCAGCGGCATCTGAAGGGGCCGCAGTACAGGCCTGACAGAAGTTCGCACCCGATCACATGCTCAGAAGTTCGCGATTTTCCTTGCACGCCAGGGCGGCATCCACAGAAGAAGGTTGATCGCAGTGAACAGGCCGATGTCGCGCCAGGGGTGGAAATAGCCCTGCACCGTCGTCATCGGCGGGAAGTCCTTCGGCAGCGCACGTCACTGGCAGCCTTCCGAGCCGATATAGAGGATCGCGTTCATCACCGCGCGCAGGTCGGTCCTGCGCGGACGCCCGCCCGGCTTCGCAGGTGCAAGCAGCGGGGCGATCAGCGCCCATTCCCGATCCAGCATGTCGCTTGGATAGCGGCCCGTCTTGCGGCTATGATCGGCGCGAGCGGTATCAGTCCATGACATCGTCGGCTCCGTCCAGTCTGGCAACCGGACAGAATCACAAGCCAATGATATCGCTCAACCACTTTTCGGTCAGGCTCTAAGAGCCTGTCCGAGAAGCTGCTGATGGAGGGTTGAGCGACCGCCGTCGGCCTGATTCACCGTGGTTTCTGGCAAGAGACGACGGGGGATCGGATGGCGTGGACGGCGGCCACCCGCGGCGATTATGTGCGCGCGCGCGGGATCTATGCAAGCGACGTGACGGATCGCGAATGGGTGTTGATCGCGCCGCATCTGCCGGCCGCCAAGACGGGCGGGCGGGCGCGGACGACCTGCCTGCGGCGGGTGGTGAACGCGATCTTCTACCTGCTACAGTCTGGCTGTCAGTGGCGGATGCTGCCGCGGGACTTTCCGCCGCGCAGCACGGTCTATGGCTATTTCCGGGCCTGGAGCGAGGTCGGGGTCTGGGCGCATGTCCACGACGTGCTCTACCGGCGGAGCCGCGAGTTGGAGGGCCGCGAGGAAAGCCCGACCGCGGCGATCATCGACAGCCAGAGCGTCAGGACCGGCGCTGAGGCCCGCGAAATGGTCGGTTACGACGCCGGAAAGCGGATCAAGGGCCGCAAGCGCCACCTCGTCACCGACACGCTCGGCCTCGTGCTGCGCATCGAGGTCCACTCCGCCGGCGTGCAGGATCGCGACGGCGCGGCGCGGGTCCTCGACCGCATCACCCGGCGATTCCCCTTCCTCGAGCGCTTCTTCGCCGATGCCGGCTACCAAGGTCCCCGCGTCGCCGAGGCCGCCCCGCGCCCGGTCGAGATCGTCAGGCGCTCCGATGCCGGCTTCGTCGTGCAACCCAAGCGCTGGGTGGTCGAGCGCACCTTCGCCTGGGCGTGCATCAACCGTCGCCTCGCCCGCGACGTCGAGCGCTTCGCCGAGACCGCAAAGGCCCTCTTCCATATCGCTATGATCAAGCTGATGTCACGGCGGATTGCACGCTACGGGGACTTTTGAGTCAGACTCTCATAGGTTGGAGTTTCACGAGTCACCGCGATCAAGCAGGAAGAACGAACGATCAAGACGAAGTCCAAGGCACTTTTCTGCGGGAGCGGCTGCAGGTAGTCGGTGAGCCTTCGAGTTTCAGCGAACACTGCATTTGAGTTCGGGTACACTAGGAGGCCCGCCCGGCCACCATACCGATTTCGGGATTTCCTGGAGATCGCCGCGGCACCGTCTGCTGCGAAGGCGCGCTCATAGGCATCGCTCTCGACTCCGGCTTTGAAGCGGCCGCCACAGGCGCCCAAGAACTGCACATCGGCCCGCGTCCGGCTGAGCGCAATCTCACGGCGGTCCTCGCGGGTTGTAGCCTCTGTGACTTCGAGCAGAAGGTCAGGCTTGTCGGTGTGGTGCATGCGGAAGTCAGCGGAGTGGCCGGTCTTATCTTGATGCATTGCAACGAACTCTGAACCAAGAAACTGGAGCGCAAGGCAGAACCTGAGGGCTTGGTTCAGCGTCCACCACTCCTTCCATGCCTTCGTCGGTTCAGATGTGCCCAGGCCGCCGTTGTCCTTCAGCCATCGCTGCAGAGTTTGTCTGTCGTCCGGCCACTGAACGGACTGCATCGCGCAGTCCTCAAAGGAGGCATTTCGTTTTTTCTACAACCGCTTCCGGGGTGATACCGAAGTGGCGGTAGAGGTCCTGGTGCGGGGCCGAGGCGCCGAAGCCGGTCATGCAGACGAAGGCTGATCTGGCCTCGCGGCCGCGTTCTGCGCAGAGCCAGCGGTCCCAGCCTTGCGCGACGGCGGCCTCGATGCCGACGCGCACCGGGCCGGCGGGCAGTACGCGGCGCCGCCAGGCCTCGTCCTGATCGGCAAAGATCTCCCAGCATGGCATCGAGACGACGCGGGTGCCGATGCCCTCGGCCTGCAGCCGCGCAGCAGGTCATCTGTGACGAGCCAGTTGGAAGGTTCGAAGAACTGCCTTTGACGCCTTGATAGGGTGGCACAGACCCGCCGATGGTTTTTGCGTCGGTTTTTTTTGCCGGGAACTGGCGTCCTGTAAGGCGCCCGTCTGGCCCTGGAGTGTGCTTCAGGCAGCCGCGATCCGTTCCAGGAAGATGAAACGGCGGATATTGTA
>JBKEAB010000039.1:0-11539 GCA_047971845.1 Paracoccus sp. (in: a-proteobacteria)
GGGTGTGTTCGGAGCGTGGAACTCGGCCTTCCGGCGGTTCAGCCGTTGGAGCCGCAAGGGCGTCTGGTGGCGAATATTCGAGGCCATGTCGGATGATCCCGATTTCGCGTATCTGATCGTGGACAGCACCATTATCCGCGCTCATCAGCACGCCTCGGGCGCAAAAAAGGGGCTGACGATCAGGCCAGAGGCCGCTCGCGAGGCGGCTGAGCACCAAGCTGCATATGGCTGTGCGCGGCCTCGGCTGCCCGGTCCGCTTCGCCCTGACGGCGGGACAGAAGGGCGATGCGCGCCCCAAGCCGAGGGGCTGATCGCAGGTCTGCCTGCCGAGATCGGCATGGCGGACACGGCCTATGACAGCAACGCTCTGCGCCAGGCCATCTCCGACAAAGGCACCATCGCGGTGATCCCGAACAATCCGTCGCGGGCGCTGAAATACCCGCTCGACCGTGATCTCTATGCCCAGAGGCATCTCGTGGAATGCGGCTTTTCCAGGCTGAAGCAGTTCCGAAGGGTGGCGACGCGATACGAGAAAACCGCTCAAAACTACATTGCTGTCATCACAATCGCAGCAATCGCCCTCTGGATAAGGTAAGGGTCCACAGAACCTAAACTATTGCCCTGCAACCTAATCTGCCCGTAGCGTATCTAAGGCAGGGCAATACAACCAAGGAGTGCCGAACAGACAAGTCATTCTGCAAGCCATCACAAGAGCCAATCTTTCAATAACCCTGAAAGAAACCTGTCGCCGGCACATCGGGTGTTACGTATATCAGCATATAAAAAGGCACCTGCATGATGCATGGTGCCTTTTGTGTTGGGTCGTTCGGTCGATAATACTGATTATAAAATTATTTGTTAACTGGCTTGCCTTGATACGTTTTCTTGCCAACCCGGATGACGATGTCACCATTGTCGACTTGCCGCTCAAACATGCCTTGGACCGAGATGCAGCTTCCAATTGTGATTGTGCGAATCATATCGGTTCCTTCCCAAGATAGAATCCATTATATTCACCTAAAGGTTGAGTAAAAGGTTAATAAATTGATATATCGCGCGTTATTTAATGATTGTTCATTAAAGTAGTTGTAAAATTATCACAGCCACGATTGAAGGATCGGGATCAGCGGCAGATCCGCTGGCGGCATTTCATAGCTGCGCAGATCTTTTGCACGAACCCAGGACAGGCGCTGACCTTCCCGTGGTTGCGCGATACCCGTCCAGCGACGACAGGCAAAAAGCGGCATGAGAAGGTGAAAGTCATCATAGCTGTGGCTGGCGAATGTCAGCGGCGCCAGACATGAAGCATGCGTATCAATGCCAAGCTCTTCCTGAAGCTCTCGGATCAGGGCAACCTCGGGCGTTTCTCCGGGTTCGACCTTGCCGCCGGGAAACTCCCATAACCCGGCCAGCGACTTTCCTTCGGGACGTTGTGCCAGCAATACACGCCCATCCGTATCAATCAGTGCCACAGCGGCAACCAGCAGCGTCTTCATCGTCCAGCCTGTCTGTTCATCCTGAAGGCCAGCCACCCGGGCAACCTCATGACCGGTAATCGGCGTTGATGTCGATATAACGATGTGTCAGATCACAGGTCCAGACCATACGGCTGGCAGTTCCCAGCCCCAGATCAATACCCAGCACCAACCGGTCATTCTTCATATAGGCACTGGCTTCAGCCTCATCATAGGATGGCACACGCCAGCCATTTTCAGCCACGACTATATCACCGAAACGAATTGTCAGCCGGTCACGATCCGCCTGCGCGCCGGACTTACCCACCGCTGCCACGACACGCCCCCAATTGGCGTCCTCACCAGCAATGGCAGTCTTGACCAACGGAGAGTTGGCCACGGACATGGCAACCTTGTGGGCATCTTCGCGGGTTGCCGCCCCGGTTACCTGTATCTCAACAAACTTCGTCGCACCCTCACCATCCATCACGACCTGCTGGGCCAGATCCAGCATGACAGCCCGCAATGTCCCGGCAAAGGCCAAGGCCGGTTTTGAGTCCAAATCAGTGATCGGAGCAGCATCCGACTGTCCGGTCGCAGCGAGGATCAACGCATCCGAGGTCGAGGTATCGCTGTCCACAGTGATCGCGTTGAAGGTATCATCCACCTGCCCTGTCAGTATCCTCTGCAAATGCGCAGGCGCAATTTTCGCATCTGTAAAGATATAAACCAGCATTGTCGCCATATCCGGGGCAATCATCCCCGAACCTTTGGCAATACCGGCAATACGGATCACTCCGCCCTCACCGTTGATTTCCGCCGCGGATCCCTTCGGGAAGGTATCTGTCGTCATGATTGCCCGGGCAGCCGCTGCCGCTGCCGTTTCATCAAGCCGCGCCGCCATATCACCGATCACCGCAGCGATCCGGTCAGCCGGCAAGGGCTCCCCGATCACCCCGGTCGAGGACGAAAAAACCCGATCATGCGGCACGCCAAGAGCCCTCGCCACACCATCGGTCACCTTATCCACTGCTTCCTGCCCATTCCTGCCGGTAAAGGCATTGGCATTGCCGGAATTGACGATAATCGCCGCACCTTTCGAAGTATCCTGTTGTCCCTTCAGCTTATCCTGACAGTCCAGGACACATGCCGCACGGGTAGAAGAGCGCGTGAAGACACCAGCAATAGATGTCCCCGCTGCCAACTTCACCAGCATGACATCGGTACGACCCTGATATTTCACCCCGGCAGCAGCCGAGGCAAATTCCGCCCCGGCAATAACCGGTAATTCAGGAAATGCCTCCGGTGCCAAAGGCGAAATCATTGCAGCCTGTTCTTTCGGCGTAGCTTGCAATGATTCCTGCCCGGACTTTTCATCGCCTGCTACCATTACTCACCGGCTCCGAGGATATCCTGATCCAATATGGACGGATCAATCCCTTCGGTCTTTTCAACTTTTGCTTCCGAAGAGATCCGTTCCATTTCAGCTTCAACTTTTTCACGGCGAATCTGCTGGATCAGCTGTTCACGGATATCGGCAAGTGCAGGCGGCTCCATTATGCGGCTGTCATTCAGCTTGATAACATGCCAGCCAAACTGCGACTGAACAGGTACGGCCGACGTTGCACCCTTTTCCATCCCTGCAACGGCATCGCCAAATTCCTTGACCATGCGATCCTGCGTGAACCAGCCCAGATCCCCACCATTCAGCCCCGACGCCGTATCGACCGAACGCTCTTCGGCCAGCTTTGCAAACTCAGCCCCGTTGCCCAGCTCTTCAATCACGGCCTTTGCCGCTTCTTCTGTTTCCAGCAAGATATGGTCGGCATCATATTCCGTAACCGGATTGTCGGCCGGAAAGGCTGCCTCATAGGCGGCCTGAATTTCCGCGTCATCGGGATCAAAATCGGCAATCCGGGCAACGACTGTACGGACCAGATAATCACGGCGCTGATTGGCTATGAACGCCTGATCCAGCGGTGTGATATCCTGCTCTCCCAGTTCGGCAATGGCGGCCTGACGAACCATCTCATCTAACAGGACATCCCACAGCTCGGCTGCAGGCATTTCGGCAACCTGGGTCGGCATGGCCAGTTTCATTGCAGCCATCTGACCAAGCGTGACTTCTGCACCATTCACCTTGGCAACAACCGTATCGGCATCCTGCGCCATAGCCGGAGCGGAAAATGCGGTAATCAGGGCGATGGTGGCAACAGAACGTTTGAACATAATATTTCCTTTGAAAGATATGGCCGTGCACGCGTCTGTGCAGGGGGCAAGCGTTGACACTGCATGGACGCGGGCCTACATCCGGCGCAACCGAAAAGGTGCGCCCGCGCCGTTTTTCCCTGCACTGATATGGCAGGACAGGCGGTCCGGGCAAGGGGGCGTGTCCCCAGCCTTTCCCGAAACAAGACGGCCGGAGTGATCATGCTGGGTCTAGGTAATTTGGCGAAGAAGGTCTTTGGTACACCCAATGATCGCAAGGTAAAGTCCACACGCCCGCTGGTCGCGCGGATCAATGCACTGGAGCCAGAGGCAGAAGCCCGCTCTGACGAAGAATTGATTGCGAAGACGCGTGAATTGCAGACCCGCGTCCAGGGCGGCGAAAACCTTGACACAATCTTGCCCGAGGCATTTGCCAACTGCCGCGAGGCCGCACGCCGCGCACTTGGCCTGCGTGCCTTCGATACCCAGCTGTTGGGCGGGATCTTCCTGCATCAGGGAAATATTGCTGAAATGAAGACCGGTGAGGGCAAAACACTGGTTGCAACCTTCCCTGCCTACCTGAACGCCCTGGCCGGCAAAGGTGTCCATGTTGTTACCGTCAATGACTATCTGGCCAAACGTGACGCCGAATGGATGAGCAAGGTCTTTGCCGCACTTGGGATGACTACGGGTGTCGTCTATCCCTTCCAGCCGGATGAGGAAAAACGTCAGGCTTATCAGGCTGATGTGACCTATGCGACAAATAACGAACTCGGCTTTGACTATCTGCGCGACAACATGAAGGGCAGTGTCGAACAGATGGTTCAGCGGGATCATTATTTTGCCATCGTGGATGAGGTCGACTCGATCCTGATTGATGAGGCCCGCACACCGCTGATCATTTCAGGACCATCGCAGGACCGCAGCGAACTCTATGTGACTCTGAACGAGTTCATCCCGCAGCTGACTGCAGAAGATTTCAAGCTGGACGAAAAAACCCGTAACGCGACCTTCACCGAAGAAGGTAACGAAAAGATGGAACAGCTTCTGTCTCAGGCAGGTGTCCTGCCGGAAGGCCAGACCCTGTATGATCCGGAATCAACCACCATCGTCCATCATGCAAATCAGGCGTTGCGTGCCCATAAACTGTTCCAAAGAGATCAGAACTACATCGTCAAGGATGATGAAATCGTCCTGATCGACGAATTTACAGGCCGTATGATGAAAGGCCGCCGCCTGTCGGACGGGCTGCATCAGGCTATTGAAGCCAAGGAAGGTGTGACCATCCAGCCTGAAAATGTAACCCTCGCCAGCGTCACATTCCAGAACTACTTCCGCCTGTATGAAAAGCTGTCGGGCATGACCGGTACAGCCGCAACCGAGGCCGAGGAATTTGCCGAAATCTACGAGCTCGGCGTAGTTGAGGTTCCCACCAACCGCCCCATCCAACGTGAGGACGAACACGACCGGGTTTATCGCTCAGAAGGCGAGAAATACACCGCCGTGCTGGAAGCAATCAGAGAAGCCCACGCAAAGAGACAACCGATCCTTGTCGGCACCACCAGCATTGAAAAATCCGAAATGCTTTCGGAAATGCTGAAAAACGACGGTATCGCGCATAATGTCCTGAACGCCCGTCAGCATGAGCAGGAAGCCTATATCGTTGCCGAAGCCGGCAAGCCCGGAGCCGTGACCATCGCCACCAACATGGCTGGTCGCGGAACTGATATTCAGCTGGGCGGCAATGTCGACATGAAGGTGATGCAGGCTCTTGATGCCGATCCCGAAGCCCATCCCGATGAACTTCGCACACGGATCGAGGCGGAACACGCAACTGACAGGGAACGTGTTCTGAACGCCGGCGGATTGTTCGTACTGGCCACCGAACGCCACGAATCGCGGCGGATTGACAACCAGCTTCGCGGCCGCTCCGGCCGGCAGGGCGATCCGGGCCGTTCGCTGTTCTTCCTGTCGCTGGAAGATGACCTGATGCGGATCTTTGGCTCAGAACGGCTGGATGCGGTCCTGTCACGTCTGGGAATGAAGGAAGGTGAGGCCATCGTTCATCCGTGGGTGAACAAATCACTTGAACGTGCACAGGCCAAAGTTGAAGGCCGGAACTTCGATATCCGCAAACAACTGCTAAAGTTCGATGACGTAATGAACGATCAGCGAAAGGCGATTTTCAGTCAACGCCGCGAAATCATGGACAGTCAGGAAGTCGATGAGGTCGCACAGGATATGCGCCATCAGGTCATCGAAGATCTGGTTGACGAATACATGCCGCCGCGGGCCTATTCCGAACAATGGAATGCTGACGGCCTGCAACAGGCTGCAGTGGAGCGGTTGAACATGAACCTTCCTATTCCTGAATGGGCGGGCGAGGATGGTGTCGACCAGGAAACTATCTGTGAACGTATCACCGATGCTGCCGATACCTATATGACAGAAAAAGAAGCCAGCTTTGGTGCCGAGAACATGCGCCAGATCGAGAAGCAGATCCTCTTGCAGGCTATTGACCAGAAATGGCGCGACCACCTGCTGACGCTGGAACACTTGCGTTCCGTTGTGGGATTTCGCGGCTATGCACAACGTGATCCACTGTCAGAATATAAAACCGAGGCATTTCAGCTTTTCGAAAGCATGCTGGACGGGTTGCGTTCTGATGTAACTCAGCAACTGGGCCGGATTCGTCCACTGACCGAAGCGGAACGTGAGGAAATGATCCGCCAGTATCAGGAACAGCAACTTCAGCAGCAACAGCAAGCCACGGCTGAACATCCGTCACAAGCCGGCGCTGAAAGTGACCGCGGACAGGCACAATCAGGATTTGATGAAAGTAATCCGCAGACCTGGGGCAACCCCTCCCGCAACGATCCTTGTCCCTGCGGTTCCGGAAAGAAGTTCAAGCATTGTCACGGACAACTGGTTTGAACCGGCAGGCAAGCTGATCCTGCCAGGCCACTGACCAAACGGGAAGGTTGGTCTTCATTCTGACCTCAGCATGCGCTGAAATGCCGGCTCGCGGCATTTCAGCATTTTCATATCTGATCATCTTTTCATGCTGCCGGGGCTGAGAACTGCATGAATATCCGGTCAAGCAACGGACGTGCATCGCGGGGTGCGATGACCTCGACCTTGCGGCCGGCCCTGTTCTGGCGACGGATCCAGTCGCTGATGCTTTCAGCACTTGTGTGATCCATGTAACGCAGGCGACGGCCGTTAAGACGGACGGGCTGATCCTTCGGCAACTCTTCAAGGGTGTCGATCAACCCCGGCACATTCCTGCAGGTGACAGCACCGTTCAGCGACAACTCAATCCCATCATCCCGATCACGGCGGGTGACGACAAACCGCCGACGCAGATAAGGCAGAACCTCAACCAGAGACAGGGCCAGACCTACACCGACACCGATAAGCAGATCCTGAAGCACAACCATTGCCATCGTAGCCGCCCAGATAGCCACCGGAACAGTCCCATAGTGCCGCAGCAAATCGCGGATATGATGCAGCCCGATCAGCTTCCAGCCCGTAACCAAAAGTACTGCCGCCAGGGCCGTCAACGGGACAAGACCGAGAAGCCACGGCATGAGGGCCACAAGCCCAAGAATCCAAACACCATGCAGGATGGCTGACAGCCGGGTTTGTGCACCTGCCTGAACATTGGCCGATGAACGGACAATCACCCCGGTAAGGGGAAGCCCGCCAAGGATCCCACACAGGCTATTACCGACACCTTGCGCAACCAGTTCCTTGTTCAGCTGTGTACGGACACCATCATGCATCCGGTCAACAGCCGAAGCTGACAGAAGGGTCTCGGCACTTGCGATAACAGCGATAACCATAGCAGCAATCAGTGGCCCCGGCGCAGCCAGCCCCACAAAACTTCTGACATCCGGCAACATCAAACCGTCCAGAATCGACGCAGAGACCTCAACCCGCGGGATCGGCAACTGCATGACTGTCGTCAGCAGCGTGCCGACCAGAACTCCGATCAGGGCTCCGGGAACAAGTATCAGAGATTGCGGCTTCATCTTGTCCCATGCCAGCATCGACAGCAGGGATATCAGCCCCACAAGCAATGCTTGTGCTTCAACAGAAACCTGTGCCCCCCAGACCCGCGACAGGGTAGCCCCCATGGCTGCAAGGTTATCGGTCGCATGTGCAGCGGGAACGCTGCCCATCAGAACATGGACCTGACCCAGAATAATCAGAATACCAATGCCCGTCAGCATACCAAGAACCACCGCCGGCGAGATCAGACGAAACCAGGATCCCCATCGCAAAACCCCTGCCCCGATCTGTATCAGACCAGCCAGAACCAGTACCGGCCCCAGCAGGGCAATGCCATATTCCTGAACAAACCCGAAAATGATCACGGCCAGACCCGCTGCCGGACCCGTCACCTGCAACGGCGAGCCAGCAAGTGAGCCGACCACAATACCGCCGACAATCCCCGAGATGAGGCCCATGACGACCGGGACCCCCGACGCAATCGCGATCCCGAGACAAAGCGGCATGGCAACCAGAAAGACGACAATAGAAGCCGCAAAATCGCGTGAAGAATTAGCCAGAAATTTTTGCATGACCTTACTCCGCCGCGATAATATCATGGAAACGTGTCTGGGGCCGCCCGCTGACAGCAACCGGGATCGGCTGCCCTTCCTGAGGTTCACAAAAACTCTGAGCAGCACCATCGTAAACCAGTACTGTGCCGGTTTCGATATCAAAGAACCAGCCATGCAATGACAGTTCTCCCGTTGCCAGCTTCGCCGCAACCGAAGGATGTGTCCTCAGATGATCCAGTTGCATCAGAACGTTTTCCATGGCCACGGCGCGAACCAGTTCAGCTTCCGGCATATCCCCGGGACAGGTTGCAGTAACAACGGAATGGGCCGCATGGCTATGTCGCAGCCAACTTGTCACATTTGGCATCGGTTCAAGCAGGTGCGGGCAGCAAAGCCCCTTCATTGCCCCGCAATCAGAATGTCCGCAAATGATGATGTCACGAACACTCAGCGCCAGGATTGCATATTCAATAGCGGATGACACACCACCATTAATATCTGAAAACATCGGAACTATATTTCCGGCATTACGACAGACAAACAGTTCCCCCGGACCAGACTGCGTAATTGTTTCAGGCATAACCCGGCTATCCGCACATGAAATCATCATTGCCTGTGGCTTCTGCCCATATTGTGCAAGATTACGATACAGCATCTCCTGTTGCGGAAAAACTTCACCGCGGAAATTTTTGATTCTTTTTACTAAATCAGTCATTTTAATTACATATCCTTAAAAATCATATTTTAAAATGATCAAAAACTGGCAGACAGTCGCGCCAAGAGAAGGACATATCACCACCCAAAATAATCAATTAATAATAAAACTTGATATGAATCTTAATAAATAATTATAACTTGAATATCTGATCTTTTTTATTTCCAGGATTATTACCTCCCATATTCTGGCAAGCAAAATTCTGCCGTATAAAAATACCTCTGCAAAAAATGGAAATCCTCTTTCTCTTGATAAGAATAGAGAATTATGTATTCATGATAATTGTTTTAGCATATGCCTGAAAGTATCCCGGATATCGGTCATATTCAGCACATGGGCAGGCGGTTTTTCGCACACTCGGGACACGCACAGTTTCCAAGACTGTGTGGACCCCCGGTTCCACAAACAGGATCCCATTGAAGCCACTGTCAGGGGCAAGGTTCCATGATTGATTCCCGAATCGGTTGCCCGCAACGATGCAGAGGGTCACGAACAAAGAAAAGGGCACCACCCGGGCGCCCTGCAAACACTTGCCTTTCGTCAGAAGGACTCAGTCCTTCGCACGTTCCACATAAGAATTATCAGCCGTATTGATCACGATCCGGGTACCAACGCCGATATGGGGCGGAACCATCACGCGCAGACCATTATCCACCTGTGCCGGCTTATAGGAAGACGAGGCTGTCTGGCCCTTCACGACCGGCTCGGTCTCAGTCACTTCCACGGTCATTTTCTGCGGCAGTTCCAGGGCAATCGGAACTCCGTTGAAGACCTGAAGGAAAACCCGCATTCCTTCCTGAAGGTAGACAGCCAGATCCCCAATCACATCTTCAGGGGCCACAACCTGATCATAGGTCTCCGGTTCCATGAAGTGATAGCCTTCGCCATCATTATAGAGATAATCATAGCTGCGCTCATCCACATGGGCCTTTTCGACCTGATCAGTAGTCTTCCAGCGTTCTGTCACCTTCACCCCATCCGAAATGCGGCGCATATCGACACTGGTTGTGGGCGTTCCCTTGCCGGGATGGAAGTTTTCGGCCTTCAGAACGACGTAAAGACGCTCGTCTATCTCGACCACATTGCCCTTACGGAGGCTGGATGCAATGACTTTCATCTGCAGGTTCCTTGCGAGTTATGCGGGGGGCGCGTAAGCGCTTTGCGCGTGTCCCTAACCCAACAAAGTCCATATTGCCAGAGAAACCATGAGCAATAACCAATGGTGGCAGCCCCACCACCACACCGACCGCCGCCCCGCCCTTCTGGCCCGAAACCGGACCCAGCAGGCAATCCGAGGCTGGCTGGGTGAGAATGATTTCATTGAGGTCGATCCCCCGGCACTTGCAATCAGCCCGGGTAATGAAACCCATCTGCACGGTTTTGCCACAACTATGATTGGCAATGATGGCCTGCCCCGGCAAATGTACCTGCACACCTCACCCGAATTCACCATGAAAAAACTGCTATCTGCAGGCGAACGCCGGATCGCCGCCTTTACCCATGTCTGGCGCAACCGCGAACGCGGCCCACTGCATCACCCCGAATTCACCATGCTGGAATGGTATCGCGTGGGCGAAGACTATACCGTTCTGATGGATGATTGCGCCGATTTCCTGATGCTTGCGGCCAAAGCGGCGCAAACCAATGAGTTCCGTTTCCGCAATATTGTTTGCGATCCCCATGCCAGCCCGGAACGGATCAGCGTAACCGATGCCTTCACAGAACATGCCGGCATTGACCTACTGGCCACGATCACCACGGATGGCTCCACCGATCGGGATGGGCTGGCTGCCCAGCTTTCCTGCGTCGGGATCAGTCATGCAGCAGATGACACATGGTCCGACCTGTTTTCCCGCACGTTGTCAGAGCACGTGGAACCGCATCTCGGCCACGGTTGTGCAACAATCCTTGACCACTATCCGGTGCCGGAGGCGGCACTTGCCCGGCCCGCCCCCAACGACCCGCGACTTGCCGAACGGTTTGAACTTTATGCCTGCGGCGTTGAGCTAGCCAATGGCTTCGGAGAGCTGACGGACCCGACCGAACAACGCCGTCGCTTCCAGGCCGATATGGCAGAAAAATCCCGCATCTACGGCGAAACCTATCCATTGGATGAGGATTTTCTGACAGCACTGGAGCAAATGCCTGCAGCATCCGGTATCGCCCTTGGTTTTGACCGGCTGGTGATGCTGGCGACCTCTGCCCCCTCCATTGATACGGTAATCTGGGCTCCGGTTGCCGGTTAAGGGACAAGGCGCAGCAAAATCTCCTCGGCCGAGCCGGGTTGCGCACTCGCGCAGCCAGTTCCTGCCCAGAAGGGGCCATAGCCATACTCACCCGCATCCGAGGCCGCCGCATGCAGAACCTTCAATGCCGAATATGGCAACGGATAATCAGGTGCCTTCTCATCGTCACGGCTGCTGATAAGGTTTTCCACCCCACGCGCCGGGCGACCGGAAATCGCCCGTGTCATCAGCGTACGCCCAGTTGTCAGGGCTGCGCGGTGTGCAGCTGAAGCCCCGGCCTCCTGCGCAACCAGAAAGGCTGTCCCGCATTGCACTGCCACGGCACCTGCCTCCAGTGCCGTCCGCACA
>JBKEAB010000040.1:0-31915 GCA_047971845.1 Paracoccus sp. (in: a-proteobacteria)
GACAGGGGCTATGACGCCGACTGGTTCCGAGAAGCATTGAAAGGCAAGGGGATAAGAGTATGCATCCCCGGCCGAAAGTCCCGCAAGAAGGCGGTCAAATACGACAAACGGCGCTACAAACGCCGCAATCGCATCGAGATCATGTTCGGGCGCCTCAAGGACTGGCGCCGCGTTGCAACCCGATACGACCGATGTCCCGAGACCTTCTTTTCCGCCATCCTCCTCGCTGCAACCGTCATCTTCTGGCTATGATCAAGAACGAGTCCTGACCCTAGGCGCAGATGGAGAAAAAATTCCATGACAGGTCAATTACCACTTATCTTCCCCCATGGACTCAATTCACAATGAGTTCTGCGTGCAATGCACCTGCGGTATGAATTGCCTTGAGAATATCGATAAGATCTCGTGGAGATACTCCTAGGGCATTTAATCCAGCAACAACATCAGACAATGATGAAGCTCCCTGCACCTCAGCAAGCCTAATACCTGCCTCTTCTGTTATCTCTGCTGCTGCCTGTGAGACAATAACGGTTTTCCCGTCAGAAAATGGGTTTGGTTGAGAAACTATCGGTGTTTCTTGCACTCGTAATGTTAGGTTCCCTTGAGAAACAGCTACACGCGATACCCGGACATCCTCTCCCATAACAATTGTTCCTGACCTGTGGTCAATCAAGACACGTGCTTTTCCATCTGTTTCAATTGTCAGATTCTCAATAAGACTTAATGTCTTTGCTGGACTATTTTTATCATTGCCCGAAAGATCTAGCACGACTGTTCCAGAATCAATCATTGTCGCAATTCCACCGATACGGCTGTCATTTACTACACGTTCAATACGTGATGCTGTTGTAAAATCCGGTTGCTTCAACGCCAGTTGAATGTTGCGTAAAGCTGTAAAATCAAAATTTACTTCACGTTCAACACGTGCACCAGATGGAACTGATCCGGATGTCGGAACACCTTGTATGGCTACTGCAGTATCGGCTTGTACAGACACACCCCCGGCAATGACAGAACCTTGTGCCACTGCATATATATCACCGTCAGCAGCACTCAGGGGTGTCATCACTAATGTCCCTCCCATCAGGCTTTGAGCATCACCAATTGCGGACACCGTTACATCAATTTGAGCTCCTGCCCGCGCAAATGGCGGCAGAACAGCGGTCACCATTACTGCGGCAACATTCTTTGGTCGAAATTTATCTGAACTGACATTCACACCCAGCCTTTCAAGCAGTGTAACCATCATATCTTCTGTATATGGAGTATTGCGAAGGCTGTCCCCAGTTCCGCTTAATCCAACGACCAGTCCATACCCAATAAGGTCATTGCCTCGGACACCATCAAAGGATACGATATCCTTCAACCGAACATTTGCTGAAATTGCTGGTGTAAACCAGAACACAGTAATAAAAAGATATGTCAAAAATATTTTCATAGGTACCTCACTAGGCTGAGGTTTGATAAGCGTGCAGCCATGGTGAACAGTGCTTCAAGCTGTGCTTCGGCCTGAATAAGTCGGCTACTGGCTTCATAGGTATCAGATTGTATCAGATTACTGCGTTCTATTTGCAAAGTGCTTAACAGCACCTCAAGTTTACCTGATGTTTGTTCAATTTTTTGTTCATTTGCGCCAAGATTTGCCCGTGTTGATATAATCGCCAAATTTCCTTTATTTAACGCCTCACCTCCTGCGCGCATCAAGGCAAATTGTTCCGAATGTTTTCCATCAAATGCGCCACGCGAAACCAAGGCACCAATCGTCAGGCCGAATAATATCTGACGTACATCATCATTATTTGCAGTTTGTATAAATTTAATGCTAGTTGAAGAATCAATAGCAAATCTCGACCTGTCCTCAACAGCTCCTTGATAGATTGTATCTGAAAATCCCCCTGCACCAGGAGACGAACCAAACCAGTTGTCCAGTAATTCAATCGCTTGCGTAGCCGTTGTCGCGCCAGATATTATCGCCTCGGCCTGTGTTAGCAGTTCTTCCGATGAGGCCAAGGGGGGCGTATTTATCTTTGTACCAGAAAAGACAAAACGTCCACCAATATCAATATTGATTGCAGCCACAGCTGCATCCAACTGCTCCTTTGTAGTGGATGCAACAGACTGCAAGATGTTATTGCTGACAAGCAAGCCATCTGAAAGCATTTCATTGCCAGTTCCACTGGCAATATTCTGTAAGTTTTCCAGTGCGGCTTGCATAGCTACAACTGTTGTAGTAGCTTCCACAGCTATTCGACGAAAATTTTCTGCCTGACTTATACTTTTTTCAATTCGTGAGAGGGCAACCATATCACCATTCAAGTGTTTAGGAATATCTGTCCGGATACCAGTCGTTATTTCTTGTGATAGGTTTTGTATATTATTTCGCAATTCTGCATTGGAATGGCGCATGGTAAATATACGGGACATATCTCCAACAGAAACAAAATTCATGATTAAATCCTCAGAATATTATCAAACATTTTATCAATAGTCTGAATAACCTTTGCATTTGCAGCATAAGTTCTTTCAAGTTGAAGTAATATTTCTATTTCCTTATCGCTATCGACAGCACCAGAAAGCAACGCATTTTGTAGGCTCATATGCAGTGCCGTGTCCTGAGCCTCCTGTGATTCGGCGTTCAGGCGATCAGATGCAACCTGCGATAATGTCATTGCGACAAGTGTTGTCAGGTTACCGCTGGCACCAGATATCGAAGCTGAGGAGTAAGAGCGAAACTCCTCCATACCACGGGCAAGATTGTTAATAATTTTTGCGTCCCCAACATTTCCTTGAACTGATGCATAAATTCCATCGCGAATTCGCCAGAGGCTTCCACCCTGTGCATTATCTACAATTGTATTGACCTGCAGACGGGCTGCAAGTCCACGCTCATCTGCGGGATCAAAGCTGCCATTCCTATCGGTGAACAAGCCAGATTGACCGGCGTTAATTGTTGGATCAATTGCAGGGTCTGCAAACCTATCATGCAGCTCCCGCGCAATGGCATCCACTGATACTTGCGCGGCAACACCATATTCATCACGCAACTTGAAAAGTTCAGATAATGACCCCCCGGAAAACGGCTTTTCTTGTGCGTCAACAGCTTCACCATCAATAATAAGACGGCCAAGGTGAGCAGATGATCCATCCATATCTGCGGTCAACCTGCCACTGGGCTGAAAGTTGATTTCAACCGGCCTATTGCCATCAAGAAGTACAGCACCCCCAGCCGTGAAAAGGGCGATCCGGCCATTTTCCCGTGTTAGCTCACGCACCGGAACAATAGCAGAAATCTGGTCGATCACGGCCTGTCGGGCATCTGCCAGTGAAGATACATCACGGCCATTTGCATGCTCGATAATAATCTGACGGTTAAAGCGTGCAATATTTTTCAGGCCGGTATCTAGTGACTTAACTTGGGATCCAATCTGACGATCAGCATCAGTTCGGCTGCCCTGAATCGAAGTACTTATTGCCCCGATCTTTTCGACGAGACGATTTGCGGAATCCAATACGGCATTCAGGCGCACTTCGCTATCAGGACGACTGGCAGCAGTCGCAAGCGAAGTTTCCAAACCGGTTAAAAGTGCAGAAAGCGAGCCGCTGTCCTGTGGCAAGCCAATGGCAGCTTCCAGAGACTTGTAGAAACCATAGGTCACTGACGAACTCGCAAGTTCAGCATTAGCAAGCCGGTAATCAGATAAAATGGCATTGGATATAATGCGGTTTACACCATCGACATAAACCCCACCCCCATTTCCTGTATATGTTCGTGGGGAAAGGTCCAGTTCCCTACGCGCATAGCCGGGGGTCTGTACATTGGCGAGGTTGGAGGAAACGACCTCTGTTCCACGGGCCACGGCAGACAGTCCGCTAACTGCGTTATTAAGTGCGTTGGTAATGCTCATAGGCGGTTAACCTCAGCGTTTGATATTAGTTGTTTCCTGTAACATTTCATCCACGGTCTGAATCACCTTGGCATTGGATGAATATGCACGCTGCGTTTGGATCAGATCGGTCAGTTCAGCAGCAACGTCAGTGGTTGAACCTTCCCGGGCATAGCCAATCACGGCACCTGTTGGGCCATCCCCGGCATCCCACAGGAAAAACGATCCCGAATCCGGAGATACCTGATAAGCTTGGTTGTTGAGCGATGCCAAGCCATTAGGGTTTGGCACATCAACCAATGGGATCTGGTAAATAGTGCGTATGAAACCAGTGTCATAGGTTGCGCAGATATACCCGTTCTCATCAACCTCGACGGCAGTCAGGTTCCCGACCGGAGATCCATCCTTTGAGATATTCGTGGGTGCAAAACTGTCACCAAGCTGGGTCAGACCATTCGGATCACCTGGCTTGCCAATGGTGACGGTCATTCCATCACCGGGATATATTGATGTTTTCCCCACGGTCAGTGCCAGCGTGCCAGTTACCGGGTCGTAATTGGGATGTGGATTGCCAGCACCATCCAGAACCTGCTCAAGTGTGCCGCCGTGGGTCTGATCACTGGCAAAGGTCAGCCTCAGGGTTGCAATAATGCTTTCATCCTCTGCTGTCAGAGCATCATCTTCAGTTGCGGAATCGCGTAGTGTCATTGTCCAAGTATTGGACATACCCGTTGCATTCGAAGTATCTGGCGTAAAATTGACACTCAACGACCTGGATGTACCAAGGTTACCAAAATATTCGATCTTGGAACTCAGCGGATTGGTATCCCCACCTGCTTCCGTCCGGGTTGCAGGAAGATTGATCCCGAGCGACATCCTGGTTGTCGGATCACCTGCTGTTTGATTGGCATTGATAACAACAGGTTCCAGCCCGTTCATGGTATCACGCGGCATCAAGGGGATAGTCCCATCCGCATTTGCTGGCCATCCAAGCAGCACCAGACCTGATTCAGTACGTAAAACACCGTCAGCATCTGTCCGGAATGAACCGGTCCGGGTCATCATCATCGGCATATCGCCGGATTGGGCATTCATTGAGACGGATGGCACAACAGGCAGCATTCCCCGTCCGGATATTGCCAGATCAGTCGGATTTGACGTTGCCACCGGTGTTCCACGCTGATCAATCAGCCGCGTTGTGGATGCACGCACCCCACCAGCGGCATAAATCCCGGATCCACGGGCCTGATCAATGACTACACTGTCAAAATCCGCGATAACCCGCTTGTATCCATAGGTTCCTGAATTGGAAATGTTATCCGAAATGGTTGCCAGCCGGGTTGCATTGGCTGCCAGGCCCGCAACACCGACATTCAGCGAAGACGAAATCGACATTCAGTCGCCCCTTTGCATAAGTCGTTTCTGACAAACTGCATGATGGAGCTTAAGATCACCCTAACGTCTCCCCACCTATTTCAGTAAAATCACCTCAATCCGATTATTGGAAAGCGCGGCCGGATCTGCAGGCAGGCTGCGTCGGTCAGCATAGCCGGTAATGCGCTGAATTCGTTTGGCTGGCAGGCTTGTTTGTTCAAACAACCTCCGCACTGCGTCAGCACGTTGATTTGATAAATCCCAGACTGGCGATTTGGCCAGCATTGCCGGATAGGACCGGACATGCCCGGAGATTGCAATCTGGTTGCGCGTGCGAGACAGAACCCGGGCAATAATTTGGGTCAGGTGACCCATAACCTGTGTCGGCTCAGCGGTTTCTTCAATAAAAAGCGGCTCATTTACCAGATCACCAAGTTCAATCACCAACCCCTCATCCGTTATGCGGGTCACCACATGCCGCAGGATATTGCGCATCTGCATAGATTCTGCACCGATGCCTGCCAATTCATTCTGAACATGGTCATTCAACACCGTGACCGGATCCTGAGATATCTGGGCATTCACCGAAGCAGGCATACCAGTTCCATCACCTTCACTGGAACCTGCACCACCGGACCCCGACAGGGTCCGTATCACAGTCGGGTTGAAATAATCGGCCAGACCCTGCCTTTGCTTTTCAGTCGTGGCATTCAGCAGCCACATCAGCAAGAAGAATGCCATCATTGCGGTTACAAAATCCGCATAGGCGACCTTCCACGCCCCACCATGATGGCCACCTCCTTCCATGACTGTAATCCGTTTGATCAAGATCGGCGCATTGCCGTTCCGCGTGGCCATGACACCACCCCCCTTCTATCCGAGACACCCGCCTCAGGATGGGCGATTACGGTTTAAATCCAAGTTAACAGATCAAATGCATGATATTTCGGTTCCGGCCGCAATCGCAGGACCCCAAGCATTATCTGCCATGACGGATAGCACAATTTATCGTGATTATGCCTATTCGTACATTCCGGCCTTGATGCCCGGTCAAGCAAACGTATCTTAGCGGGATGTTGAAACCAGCCCAATGTGACATGAGCTCCGGCAAGGGGTTGATTGCCTGCCCCCGCTGCGATGCATTGCATGTAGAAGAAGAAATGGCCGTCGGGGAAACCGCGCGCTGCATCCGCTGCGACGGTATTCTGGCACGACCTCAGGCCGGAGCTTTTACCCAGATAATCGCACTGGCCATTACGACAATGGTGTTGATGTTCGCGGCAATCTTCTTTCCATTTCTGGAGATTTCACGTCTTGGCCTAAATCATGGTACATCGCTTTTCGGCGTTGCCATGGCATTTTCTTCAGGTTTCATTGCCCCGCTGACTGTGGCCATACTGGGTGTGATCGTTGCACTTCCGGCACTGCGGGCCGCTCTTCTGGTCTATACGCTCTGGCCTCTGGCACGGGGACAGGCACCCTATACCCATGTTGTCCGGGCCTTTCGTCTGTCAGAACAGCTGAAGCCCTGGTCGATGGCGGAAATTTTCATCATGGGGACCGCAATTGCCATGGTAAAGGTGGGGGGATTGGCGATAATCAGCTTTGGGCCTGCCTTCTGGGCCTTTTGTGCACTGATCTTCGTCAGCATAGCCAATCGCAGCTTCATGTGCTCAACCACCATCTGGGACGCAATCGAAGATGCTGGAACCAGGACCGATGGGCGTGAAAAGGTTGGGGCAGTATGAATGAAACCACATCACCCGTCGGGGTAACAACAGGCATATCCGGACAGGAACCAGTTATAACCACGACAAGGGACGCCCCAACCCTCACGGCGCATCGTGCTGGTTTACTGGGTTGCCGCAGTTGTGGACGGGTTTGGCCAGAGGATACCCGGACCTGCGCACGATGCAGCGCACCGCTGGTTCCGCCTGACCGGCGCAGCCTGCAAGCCGTCTGGGCTTGGCTGATTGCCGGAATGATCTTCTATATTCCGGCCAATATCCTGCCGATGATGAAGACCAGTTCTTTCGCCGGACTGGGTGGCAGCAGCGACGCCACCATTCTTGGCGGCGTTGTACAGCTGGTACATTATGGTGACTGGTTCATCGCACTGGTCGTTTTCGTTGCGTCAGTCATGGTTCCGATCGGCAAGTTCATTGCCATCATCTGGCTGAGCCTTATTGCGGGAAAGCCCGCAACTGAGGAAGATGCCCACATTCGGCTACATATATATGAGATCGTTGAATTTATCGGCCGATGGTCTATGGTTGATGTCTTCGTAGTCGCAATTCTGTCCGCATTGGTTCAGCTGGGCTTTGTCGTATCCATCAACCCCGGTCCGGCAGCTGCATCCTTTGCCCTGTCGGTTGCATTTACCATGCTGTCAGCGCAAAGCTTCGATCCACGCCTGATCTGGCGCGGGCTACCGCTCCACCGACGGAAAAAGATTAATGAGTGACAATACCACCTCACCCCATCCCGCCAGCCCTGCCAAGCGTACTGCCACCCGTGCCGCACGGGCCGGGTTTTCACTGGTTTGGTTTGTGCCCATTCTGGCACTTGTTGTTGTCCTTGGGTTGGCGTGGAACGCTTATACCGGCCGTGGAAAACTGATTTCGGTCACCTTCAAGGATGCAACCGGTATCAATCCCGGCGAAACCGCCCTGAAATTCCGTGAAATCACCGTGGGCGAGGTCGAATCGGTTCGTTTCACCGGAGATTTGCGGAATGTCGTCGTCGATATCCGTGTTGATCCCGAGGTTGAGCCATATATTGATGCCGATGCGGAATTCTGGGTGGTCCGTCCTGTTGTTTCGGCACAGGG
The DNA here is from genome assembly GCA_047971845.1 of Paracoccus sp. (in: a-proteobacteria). Taxonomy (GTDB): domain Bacteria; phylum Pseudomonadota; class Alphaproteobacteria; order Rhodobacterales; family Rhodobacteraceae; genus Paracoccus. The sequence continues at coordinate 8,089 of JBKEAB010000040.1, forward strand.
GATATCACGGCTTGATACGGTTCTTTCGGGGGTCTTCATCGAGGGCTTCTGGGATGCGGACCGGGGACGACCGGAAACCAATTTCGTTGCTCTGGACCGGCCCACTCAGGCGCGGGTTGGCGGAGACGGGACCTGGGTCGTTCTGTCATCGCCGGGTGCAAAGGGGTTGGCAGAGGCTGCGCCGGTTACCTTCCGCGGGCTTGAGGTCGGACGGATGCAAAACCTGCGTCTGTCCGAAGCTGATGAGACAGTTCTGGCGGATGTCTTTATCGAAGCCCCCCACGATGAACGTCTGACTACGGCCACGGTTTTCTGGGATACCTCGGGCTTTTCAGTATCACTTGGTGCAAAAGGTCTCAGCCTGAACGTCGATTCATTGTCAAAGCTGGTACAGGGCGGGGTAGCCTTTGCCACCATGACAACCGGGGGCGATGTGGTCGAGGCAGGCCATGTCTATCGCTTGCAACCGGACGAAGACACCGCACGAACCAGCCTTTTCGGTTCAGCCAAGGATGATATTCGCCTGACCATGCTGGCGGATAATGATATCGTTGGATTAGCCTCCGATTCCGATGTCATCTACAAGGGGCTGACCATTGGCAGGATTACCGATCTGGGGGTGGATATCGATGAAACCCGGCCCGATGCTGAGCAGGTTAAGCAGCGTATCACCTTTGTCGTTTCTCCTAGCCGTCTGGGATTAGAAGCAGGAGCAACACAGGAAGATGCAATCCGGTTCCTGCAGGAACGTGTAGCAGCCGGCCTGCGCTCCCGGATTGCCTCATCCGGATTTCTCGGACATGCCATGGTCGTGGAACTGGTCGAAGAACCTCTGGCACCCCCGGCACAGCTGGACATATCTGGTGATTCCTATCCGATCATGCCGACCGTAGCATCGGAGATTTCTGATCTGGGCGGCTCCGCCGAAGGATTGCTGACCCGCATTGGCAGTCTGAATATCGAAGAACTTCTGCAATCAGCCACAAACATGATGGATGCCGTAACCCAGGTTGCCGCCTCCCCCGATACCCGCGCCATTCCTCAGGCCCTGCGGGAAACTCTGGAAGAGACCCGCTCTGCGGTTACTGACCTGAAGGCCATGACCGCAGATCTGCGTGAAAACAACGCTGCCGGGAACCTGTCCCGGGCCCTTGATGAGGCCGGGCAGGCAGCTGAGGCAGTCAGACTGGCAGTTGCCGACATTCCTGAAATGGTCCACAAGATGGATGCCGCCGCCGCCGGCATTGACGAATTTGGCTTTGCCGAAATCTCTGCACAGGCTGAAGGAATTCTAGCCGATTTGCGTGTCATACTGGGCTCAGATGATGCCGCAGAGTTGCCACGCAACCTGTCGGACACATTGAAGGCAACGACCGGCCTGCTGAACGAATTGCAGGATGGTAATGCGGCAGGAAACCTGAACGCAACGTTGGGATCCGCCCGCATAGCAGCTGATGAGGTTGCCAAAGCGGTACAATCCCTGCCTGAGCTGACAGAACAATTCCAGCGTTTGGCCGCCCGTGCCGAAGTGGTTATCGCCTCATACGGTGACAATGGTGCCTTCAGCGGCCAGGCCCGCAGCATGATGCAGGAACTCAGCCGTGCCGCCGCCGCTTTCGGATCTCTGGCACGTACGATAGAACGTAACCCGAGAGCTTTCATTCTGGGACAGTAGTAATAATGCAGCGTTTGATTCTTTCCCTTGCCCTGACTGCAATCTCATTCGGCATGACTGCCTGTGGCGACGGGAGCGGGACAGCACATTATGTCCTTGACCCGCCAGCGCCACCACAATTCACCAGCGATCAGCTGGGCACGACCGAACTGAAACTGGTTTCACTGCCTGATTACGCTGCGGCCGATACGATCGCCTGGCAGGATGCAGATGGCGCAGTTCGTTCAAGCAGCAAGATCCTGTGGGCCGACAAACCTGAGCGGGCTTTTACGATCACACTTGCCCGCGCCATATCCGAAACCTCGGGCGCGTCCGTGATCCCCGAACCCTGGCCGCTGGCCTCACCGCCACAGCACAAGCTGGATGTGCGGGTGGAAAAGGCATTGGCAGCAAATGACGGTTCTTTTCGGCTCAAGGGGCGCTATTTCCTGTCAGCCGAAGGTAGCGGGGCAGGGTCACATCATATCCGGTCTTTTGATATTGCCATACCAGTTGACGTTGATAATCCGGCCTCGGTCGCGACAGCGGCATCACAGGCGATAACACAACTGGCTGAACAGATCGCCACACTCGGCGGTGCGGGAACAACGATCATTGCAACCATGCCCGGATCAGGTGGTAGCGGTTCCTATGCAGACCTGCCGCCGCTATTCTGACTGCAGGTTTCTGGAAAATTTCAGCTATAAGGCAGGTGTGTCAGCCTGCCCATGATTTCGCCGTGCAGAGATGATCCGGCAATAACCAACCCATCAACACGCGCCGCAGGGCTGTTGAAGCGCATAGGTGCGCCATGCATATCAGTCACGACAGCCGCGGCACGCTCCGCAATCAGGCTTCCAGCAGCAATATCCCACTCCCATGCCGATCGCAGCGAAATCACCCCGTCAAAACGCCCTTCGGCAACCAGACAGAGCCTCCACGCGAGCGAGGGTCGAAAACTGCGCCTGAAATCCGGTGGCACACCATCCTTCCAGAAGCCGGCATCAAGCGTGGCCTTACTGGTCAGGATATCTGCCCCCGGCAACCTGGTGTCGCGGACCATAACAGGGACACCATTCAGCAGGGCTGGACCATCTTCTGTTGCGAAATAGGTCAGTCCCATTACCGGCAGATGTACAACCGCAGCAATGATTCGTTCATCACGGGCAATGGCCAGCGAATGCGAGAACCCTTCCTGACCATCAATGAATGCGCGGGTGCCATCAATCGGGTCGATAATAAAGCAATGTCTTGCATCCAGCCGGGCCGGGTTGTCGGTGCTTTCCTCAGACAGCCAGCCATAATCCGGCCGGGCATCCAGAAGGCGTTCCGTCAGGAAATCGTTGACGGCCAGATCCGCTTCGGTCACCGGACCGGCTCCGGCATCCTTTTCCCAGACCTGTGGTGTCTGCCGCCAGAAACTCCGCGCAATCTTACCGGCATCACGTGCGGCCTCAAGCAACAGGTTCAGATCATCATTCTCCTGCAACGGTCATTCCTTCAACCAAAAGGCTGGGGACACGCGCACTACGCCAGTTTTGCGCATCATTCGCCGGTATGATCCGCAGCAACATGTCACCCAGATTACCCGCAATGGTGCATTCATTGACCGGATGACTGATCTGTCCGTTTTCAACCCATAGTCCGGCTGCTCCGCGTGAATAATCCCCTGTCGTCGGATTGACCGATGATCCCAGGAAAGATGTCACGATCAGCCCGCGCCCCATCTGGGCAATCAGGTCTTTCCGACTATGCTGCCCTTCGGTCAGAACGATATTCGATACCCCCGGCGCAGGTGCACCACTGATCCCGCGAGCCGCGCTGGCCGTGCTGTGCAGGCCAAGCTTGCGGGCCGTTGCCAGATCCAGCGTCCATGATTGCAACACCCCGTCACGGACAATATCACGCGGCACCGTAGCCAGTCCTTCGGCATCAAAGACACGCGATGAAAACATCCGCGGGATATGCGGGTTCTCATGCAGGGTCAGTTCTTCGGGCAGGATCTGCATATCCATTGCATCCCGCAACCAGCTTGCGCCGCGGACAATCGCTGTGCCGTTCACGGCTGCCAGCAGATGGCCCATCAATCCGGATGAGATACGCTCATCATACAGGATCGGAAAAGAGCCCGTCGGTGGTTTCACGGCTCCGCGTCGGGAAATGGCCCGCTCTCCGGCCAGTTGGCCGATTTCTTCAGAAGTGGGCATATTTTCCGCCCAGATCCGGCCTTCACCAGCATGATCCCGTTCCATACCGGCGCCCTGACCGCTGATTGCAGTGCAGCTGGTTGTATGCTGACTACGCTGATGGCCGCCTTCGAAGCCGTTGCTCAGGGCCAGCCAGCTTTCCTGTTTGGTATAGGATGCATTCGCAGATTCGACCGTACTGACCCCTTTGACCGCCAGAGCAGCTGCCTCAGCCTGCAGAGCACGTTCTTCCAGATCGGTCGGGCCGGGCACAGCACCGGGATCAAACAATTCCAGATGCGATGCATCCCGTTCACGGGCAAGCTGATCAGGATCGGCCAGGCCCAGACTGTCATCAACCGGGGCGGCACGTGCCATGGCAACAGCACGCCGGGCCATTTCCCGGATGGATTCGTCACTATGATTTGCAACCCCCGAAACGCTGGCCTGTCGTCCGCCAATCAGAACGCGCAGACCAATCTCGGCGTCTTCTGCACGTTCGGCATGTTCCAGTTTGCCAGCCCGGACATCGATTCCCGTGGCTGAGGTTCGAACCGCCAGTGCCTCAGCTTCTTCGGCTCCTTCTTCGCGGGCAGCTTTCAGTATGGCATGGGTCAGGGATTTCAGCATGGTCATCCTAATAAGACTGGGCCTGAAAACGGACAATACGGGCAGGCTATGACAAACGGGCCGCCACGACAATGCGGGCGGCCCGTTTCCATATTTTCAAGCGGATCTTATTTTATCCGCTGACCGTTGGCATGGATTTCACCGTTATCCCTGAATTCGATCTCCGAAGTCATGACACCTTCCTCGTCCGGATCCGGCTTGGCGAACATGGCCATCATCATCATCGGGCCCATGATCTGTTCCTGCTGCAGGATTCCGGCCTCAACCAGCTTATCCAATGCGGCATTCAGCCCTGAAATGCGGCCGTTCAGCGTACCCACGGGTTGAGAGATATCACCGTTTTCCGGTGCCACCAACTTACCGGTGACATTCATATCTGCGCCGAGGGCCGCAAGCGCAATGCTGTTGACATTGATCTTGCTGACCTCACCCGGCGCATCCAGGTCCGAATTGGACAGTGCTTCAGTATCAAACAGACTGACATCCAGCCGTGCGGTCCCGTCAATATCCAGAGCCATGGAGGCAGGATCATGTGGCAGCTTTCCTTCGGGGTCGAACATGCCCCAGAGAGAATCTCCAACCTCGACCCCATCCAGCTTGTAAGCCAGCTTGAAGGGCTGTTCCTCGCCTGCGGTAACCGGTGCCATGATTTCGAAACTGGCACTGTCAACACTGTATTCAACCGGAACAGGCAGATCGGGGACATTGGCTTCGACGTTCATCGAACTCAGATTGCCCGCATAGCGCAACTGCCCCGAGGACAGACCACCCTCAAGATTATATTCGCCGGTTTCCCATGCAAAATCTCCTGTCTGCGGAGTATCGCCAGATGTATCAGCCAGGTTCAACTTGCCGCTGGTGTCGGCAATCTTCATCTGACCGCTTATGTCCAGCCCGTCCTTGACAGCCTTATCAAGATTATCGGTCCAGTTTTCACCCTTCGGAATGACCGAATTTGAATTGTATTCAAGTTCATTGAAGGTCATTGTGCCGGCAGATGCACCGTTTGAGTTCTTCACATCAAGGTCCAGAACCGCCGTCGCCACGGTTCCGGTCTGTATCACCTTGGACAAATCACCTTGCTTATAGCTATGTGAGCCCTTCATATTGGTCAGGGTTATGGTTGCCGGGGTTTCGTAAACATCTCCTCCCGAGACTTCCACACGCTGCAGGATAATATTGGCTGTCGGGAATTCAAAATCATATGCAAGCGCATCACCATCTTTGCGGATATTGATGGTTTCTTCCGGCATTTGCATGGTCGCCGTAATCCTGACCTGCTTTGGGCCTGTATCCGTCGCAACCTCGCTGTCTGCTTCTTCAGCAGGTGCTTCTTCTATGACGTCGGAGTCATCATCCACAACCAGTGAAACAATATCTATGGTGGCTTCATCGGCAGTATCCAGACGAACCGACCCGTCATCATTCGATGTCAGGATCGAATCCCCCAGATTGATGGTCACTTCGCTGTCATCCGCCTTTTGCGACAGGACAAGACCGCGCACCGTCAGCGTATTACCGGAATCTTCGACAGCATCGGTTTCGACAGTCAGACCCATGGTTTCATAATAACCATTCATGTCTTCCCAAACGGATTGGGGGGTTGCTTCCGCCCAAACCGGCGAAGAGGCCAGTATCACGCCCATAGCTGTTGCGGTAGTCAGTCTGGTCATTGGATATACCTTGTGAACGAAGTTAGAATTTGAGAACCTGTAACGCGCCACCCCCTTAAAGGGGTGTCGCATAATAGTCCAGAAAACAACTGGAAGCATCGCATGCTTGTCAACACTACACCCGCGCACGGATAGTGTCATATTGACGCAGGCTATCAGGAACAAGGACTGTCCGTTTCAATATTGCCTGCCTGACGGGAATACACGTCCGGATTTGGAACACTTGCCGCTGATCCGGCAACGGCAAGTGCTGAAGATATCGTATTGTCAGCAAGCTTAGCCGTATACGGCTTCCTTACCGAAATGTTTGGTCAGCATATAGTAGACAACCGGGCGGTACTTGTTCCGGTTCGAACTGCCGTAATCGGCCAGAACCTTGTTGATTGCCTCCATCAGTTCAGGACCATCGGACAGGCCCAGCTTCTTGATCAGGAAATTGTTCCTGACCCGGTCCAGTTCATCCGCATCGCTTGCCGCGACAGTTTCGCTGTCTGCATTATAGATTGAAGGGCCGCAACCAACTGTAACCTTGGTCAGAAGGTCCATATCGGGTGTGACACCAAGTTTTTCTTTCATATCGACAGTATATTTGGCGATCAGATCGTCACGTTTACTCATTGGTCATATCTCCCTGTAAGGTTTTTTTGATACAAGTCGTGGACAAGAGCCTAAAGTGCGCAAAGGCAGGGGTAAAGTGTTGCGTCCCGCCCCTTCGGATCAATAATCCTTTTCAAAGTACAGCCCCAGCGTACTGTCGCCTTCATTATCGGCAGATCCACGTGCGGTGATTGCATCGTTCAGGTCAAGGTTCAGATTGACCTGTGTTTTCCCGTCACCGCCCAGTTCGATATCGGTATAGATATTCCGGGTCAGGTACTTGCCGGCCCGGACGGCAACATCACCCTCATCATCAATCGTCATGTCCAGATCATCCAGTCCGGTTACCTCGCGGATATTACCGACAACACCAATTCCACCTTTGCCCGCCAGAACGGCCAGTGCATTGGCCAGCTGCGCAGCCTGCAACGGAGTAATCTGATCCAGCCCTTGTCCGAACAGAAGATAGGACAAGACTTCTTCTTCGGGCAATGGCGGGTCTGATTCAAAGGTAATATCGGGATCCCGAACCTCACCATCAATCACGATGCGGATACTGACGGCATCCTCTACATGGGTTGCGACAAGACGTATGACGGGTATCAGACTGCCCTGAAGTTCAATCAGGCCTTCGTTCAGGTCAAACCGCTTGCCAAGCAGGTCAACACGACCGCGGATCAGCGACAGATGGCCAACAGGGACCGGCTGGCGGGCATTCCCGGTCAGCCGGGTTTCACCACCCAGTTCGGCATCCACCCCACGACCGCGAATAAAGACCTGATTCGGAGCATTGATAGTCAGGTCAAAACGTGCCGGGTTTTGTGGAGGTGTTGCCGCAGGCCCCCCCAAACCTGCGGCCTCTGCGGCTGCACTGCCATATGGTTCAATTCCGGCCTTGGCACGGGTAGCCGCTGACTGCCAGCTGTCATTGACATGCACCATGTCCGGGATGGCCTGCACCCCGCCAAGTCCGGTGGAAGGGATCTGGAATTCTGCCTCGACAATGTTGATGGCTCCACTGACCAGCGGGCCATCTGCCGCTATCCCGGTCACGGAAACCGTACCATCAGCAACCAGTTCATACAGGTTCGGATCACGAAGCACTGCCTGATCCAGCCGCGCCGTCAGATCCAGTTCCGGTCTGCCGGATCGCAAGTCAATCGAACCATCGACAGCGACCGACCCACCTGTCCGCAGCCCACCACCCAGGTCAATGCCGATCAACCCATTCTGCAATTGCGCATCAAGATTCAGGTGGTCCATGGTCAACCCGATCCGCGGTTCGGCCAGACGTCCCCCGGTCAGGGTCAGCTGCCCTGTCAGGCTGTCCAGTCCCGGCGGCCCTTGAAGGCGCAGGTCAAAGGTAACGGGGCCTTCGACACTGCGGGTCCGCAATATGGGGTTGACCACAGCGGCATCGCTGATTCCGGACATGCGCAGATCGCTGGCCACGCCTGCCAGAACCCCTGCCAGCTGGCCCCGGGTTCCGCCCGGCCCGGTTATCGCAATATCCATTCGTGCGCCGCCATCAACCTGCTGCACGGTGCCAACTGCCTGAGCAGGCCCGTTGATCCCGGGAACAAGAACCTGCAAATCAGCCAGACTGGCATCCAGGTTCAGCCCCTGCGCCGGATCACCATCCGCAAGAACCCGGATATTGGTATTTCGGGCATCCAGGCGTTCAATCCACAGGCTGTCCGGACCTTGCCGCGTAGTCAGTCCGACCCGCATATCACCTGCCAGAAGCGCATCAACACGATTATTCCCCATACCAAGACCACTTGCCACGACCTCGGCCGTGATCCGCCGGCCGTCTGATTGATCGGTAATCCGGGCCGAAACATCCGCATGCCCTGTCAGGCCGGGTGTCACAAAGCCCAGATCCGACGCGGCCAGATCTATTGCCAGATCTGTTTGACCCGAGGCAACAATTCCGGAAGCCGAAGCCGCCAGCAAGCCTGTTCGGGCCTGCGCTTCATCCAGTTGGATCCGGTTACCGGTTTGAATACCTTTCGCATCAAAATCCAACACCCCGTCAAGCGCAGCATCTATCTGGGTGATACCTGTCGCCACATTCGTACCCGTACCCCGAATTTCAAAATTGCGGATACCTCCGGTTTCATGCAGCTGTGCGATAACCTCCATCGCACCGGTATAACCCGGGCCAAGGAAGGACAGATCATGGCTGCCGGCCTCAAGGTCGAACTGGCTGCCGGCAGCGTCAATCGCACCCTGTCCGTTTACTAGGAATTGGGGATTTTCGGCCTGCAGGTCCTCAATCCGGATTGCCCCGTCATCACCTTGCAGGGCCCGGACAAGTATCCGGGTCTCACCGGCAAGCGCAGCATCAGCCTTCGTATTGCCGACACGCAGATCGAAAGCCTGCCCGGAAACATCAAAATGGCGACCCTGAGCATCATCTGTAACCTTGATATCAGTCGTCAGTGCCCCGCCGGCCCCACCGCCCAGAAAGCCCAGATCATCGGCATGCACGGTCGCATCCAGATCAGATTGTCCCTCCCCATACTGACCAGTGGCGCTTGCAGACAGGTCCGGATGTTCAAGCTGCGCTGTGTCCAGCATAATCAGATCATTGCCCTGTCTGCCATCAATCACAAAGCGGGTATCGCCTGACAGGGCGTTTTCCAAGCCAGCCCGCCGTAGGGCCAGATCAATTACCGTACCGGTAGCGTTGAAATCCCGCATTCCGGTACTGTCGTCTTTCAGTGTAGCCGCCCCATCAAACGCACCGGCCATCCCCAGCCCAAGCATCGACAGATCGTTAATCCGTGCCATGGCCCGGACATCGGTTCCATCCGTTCCGATGGCTCCTCCGGCGCGGACCTGAAGCTGATCGCCAAGCAGATGTGCGCGTTCGATCATGTAACCACCGTCCCGGTCGAGAGCCATCAGATCAATGGTAACCGTCCCGCTACGGGCATCAGCGTCATCCAGCGGTCCGAATGCCAGATCCTGTCCCGTCCCTGTCACACTCAGCCGGCGCCCGCCATCGCCAGTATCGGCAATGGTTGCATTGATATCCAATGCACCCTGCAACCCCAATCCAAACGAGGCCATGTTGCGCAACTGAACCTGTGCCCTGGCATCGGTGCCAGTCATGCCGATATTGCCTTCGGCGGACACCATCATCTGGTCATTGGCAATATCGGCATGATAAATCCGGATGGTTCTATCGGCGGTCTGCTCCATGCGGATACTGATATCGGTCTGCCCGGTCCGTGGTGCCCCGGCCTGAGCAGGTCCCAGGCGGATATCCTGTCCGGAACCGTCAACCTCCACCTGACGAGTTCCGGCCTCATCCGTTGCAATGCGGGCATTGGCATTCAGCGAACCCGACCAGCCAAGCCCAAGGGACGCAAGATCCTCAATCTGTGCCACTGCCTGTCCGTCAATTGCCCGGCCCTGCATCTGACCTGATGCCGTTGCAGTCATTTGCGGGTTATGCAGATCAAAGGACCGCAGTGCCAATACGCCGGTTTCCGGTTGCTGTTCGGCAATAATGGCAATATCAGTCTGTCCGCTCAGGGGGGCATCGGTATTTTCCTGTCCAAATGCAATATCCTGCCCGGTTGCATCAATACGGATATGACGGGTTCCATCCTGCCCTTCCGTCATGCCCGCATTTGCGGACAATGCGCCTGACCAGTTACGGCCCAGGGGTGCAAGCGAGGTAATCCTGACCTGAGCCTGCACATCGGTTTCCTCGCCGGCAATTACCCCCGAAGCCCTTGCCTCCAGCTGATCGTTACTGACCTGAGCATCCGCAATCTTCAGCCGGTCATCACCTTGTTCAACCGTCACCAGAAACTGTGTTTCGCCTGTAAAGGCACCGTTGAGATTGGTCTGTCCCAACAGAATATCATGGCCCGTTCCTGTCACATTGATCTGTCGCAGGCCGGCATCCGTGGCAATATTGATTGTCGTGTCCAGAACACCCCCAAAGTTATCACCAAATGCACTCAGGTCGCTGACATCAAAGTCAAACCGGGCATCAACATCACTTCCGTCGATTGTGCCTGCCCCAAACAGTTCCAGCTGGTCATTTTCCAGCAGAAAGTTTGTCAGGCTGAACCCTCCTGCTGCGATTTCCTGTAAGGATGCATTCAGGTCGGAATTACCGGCGAAGGCATGGTCCAGTGCTGAGACTCCGGTTTTCAGTCCGCTCGCCTGGCCTGTCAGTGTCAGCATCCGTCCACCTGCGGGACCGGATAGCTGCGCCCGTGCCTTCAGGGTGCCATCAAGATCCGGGCTGATATCAGTCAGTGTCGGAATATCGACATCGGCGACAAGATGCATTGCATCATTCGTAATCAGGCCATTGGCATTCAGGCTGATGCTATGTGCGTTAACCCTCAGATCACGCAATTCAGTCCCGTCTTCGGTCCGGCTTGCAGAAATACCAATCGTTGAATCTCCGGCCAGAAGGTGATCCAGCCGCTTGTCATCAACACTGAGATCCGTGCCTGTGATCATACCTTCGATATCAAAAGCACCAGTCAGGGCCTGATAAAATCCTGCCAGTTCCGCTCGTGCCTTCCCGGAAAGATCACGGCCGGCCAAAGCCGAAAGGTTGGACAGATCATCATGGCTGGCAACCAGATCGTTACTGGACAGCACGATGCCACTGGCCAGCCCATCCATAATCAAGCCGCCACCAAGCGCATAATCCTTTCCGGAAATCCGCATCCTGCTGAGTTCAAGAACCTCGCCAGGGGTGAAGTCAAAGGATGTCGATCCAATGATCCGGTTACCGATAACCTGTTGCAGCTGTGGATTGGGAAGTTCAATGCCACCGGCATCAAAACCCAGGATGCCATCCACCTGCTGTAATGATCCGCCATTTGCCAGCGTTACCTGTCCGCTGCCATCCAGACCAAGCCGCGAAACCCTGGTGGAGCCGTCCCGGTCAATCTCGCTCAACCAGCCCTGCAAAGACCAGTCGGAGCCTTCAGCCGCATCATATCCGAGGGTCAGCTGTCCCGACAGAACGGAAACCGGCGGTTCCAGAAAGGGAATCCTGACCGGCAGGTTCTTTGCGCTGGCCTGCTGGCCAAAGGCAACCTCCAGATCCAGCATTTCCGGTGCGGCCTGATCATTCGTTGCCAGCCGGCCATTGATCTTCAGCGCATCGGTATCAAAGCTGAGCGCTTCGATTTCCAGTCGTCCGGTATCAGCCCGCCAGCCTGATGCCAAAATCTGGGTTTGGTTCCCAAAGAATTCACGGTTCTCCGGTGGCAGAAGCGTGGCGATATCGCCTCCGACGGTCAGATCAAACCGGTTTCCGGCAACGCCTGCGGCATCCTCTTCAGTCAGAAAGGACAGGCTTCCCGTAATACGTTCCACCCCATCCGTCGCAATTTGTGCCTCGGCCTTGTAATCACTGAGCGGGCCTTCCCCCTGAATGCGGGCTGTTACCGCTGGTTGTCCTTCAATCCGGACAATCCGGCTGAAAATCCCGTCGGGGTCTTCATCAAGGGACAGGTCTATATTCAGGATCCGGCTGTCATTATCAAAACTGCCGGTAAAGACGAATTCACCCTTTTTGCCATCAATCCTGCTGATGACAAGATCGGCCATTCCCTCTCCGTCACTCAGTGACATTGAGCCCATAACTGAGATGTCGGCATCCTCACCGATCAGGGGAGTCCCCAGAACAACACGGTTGGCATCAAGCTTTTTGATATCAATGCCAACCGGGAGTTCGGGAAGTTCAAAACTGAAGCTGCCTGCCTCGGCATTGTTTTCTGCTTTTTCCTCATCACCGGCAGGTGCGCGGGGGATTTCGATCAGGTCAGCTGTCAGTTCACCAATCTCGACCCGGCCACGCAACAGGGCGGAACGGTTCCACTGGATTGCCCCGTCATGCAGCGTCAGCCAGATGCCTTCCGCATCAGCAATGGCAATCCGGTCAAAGGTTGCACGTGAGGACAATGCCCCCCGGAAACCATCAATCGTGACTGAACGTCCGGCGCTCGACAACCGGCTTTGCAGAAACCGGGTCAGAAATCCCTTGTCATCGGATTCCTGCTCGGAAACTTCTGCCAAGGGGGGGGCTTCATCAGAACTGTCTTGCGCGATTGCTGCCAGCGGCAGTATCGCGGTCACGGCAAGTAAAAGAAGAATACGCCGCAGCATCAGAACGCCTGTCCCAGACCCAGATAAAGCTGGGCTTTGTTGTCATCGTCATCACCTTTGACCGGGGTCGCCACATCCAGCCGGAGCGGCCCTATCGGGGTATCATAACGTATCCCAACCCCGGCACCGGCATGCCATTGCGACACGCCTTTCCAGGCACTGCCATCCCATATCTTTCCGGCATCGACAAAAACCACCGCGCCAATCCGTTCACGAACCTGATAACGGGTCTCAAGGCTGAGGTTGATAATGCTTTGCCCCCCGACATAGGCTTCATCCGTAGTGCCTTCCAGCGGTATATTGAAGCCGAGGGATTCATAAGCCTGACCACGAACGCTGCCCCCACCGCCGGAAAAGAACAGGTATTGAGGTGGGGCCTCAAGAATTTCAGAGCCGAGAACTGTTCCCATACGGCCACGGGCTGCAAAGGTCAGACGGTCATTCTCAAGCATGCTCCGATAGATGCGCCCCTCACTGGTCAGTTGCAGGCCCGATCCCGTATCACCGAGGCCAAGGAAGGGCGTCGCACTGCCGGAAAGCCAGAAACCGTTTCTGGCATTGTCCATGTCATCACGACGATCCCATATGATCGAGGCAGGCAATGCAATGGCACGATAGTCAAAGTTCCCAAATCCGTACCGGACCCGTGCAGCAGTATATTGCAATTCGATATCGGCATTCAGCCGGTCGCTGGGCAGATAGGAAAACCCGATCCCCAGCTCAGCCTGTTTCAGATAGTATTCAGGTTCATTTTCTTCGGACAGGTCCAGATTGATGTACCCGGTTGTATCAGGATTGATTGTTGCCGGACGATCAATCCTGATCCCGAAAGAGTAATCGCGTTCATCGCCATCAGCCTTAATGTCGCTGACTTTTGCCTCAATCCGGAAACGTTCCCCACCGCCCAGAAGGTTGCGATGCAGCCAATAGGCAGAAAGCATTGCCCCATCAACCGTTGACAATTCGACAGCGGCACCGATCCGGCGCAACTTCTGTTCCACAACCGTCAGACCGACATCCATGGAGTTGTCGGGGTTCAGGGTTTCGGCCTCGACCAGTGTAATTGCCGAAAAAACCCCGGCACGGCGCAGGCGCTTGCGAACGGTTTCCAGTTCTTCCGGATCGAATGCCTCACCTTCAGGATAGCCCGCAATCTTCAGAAGTCGCCGGGTGCTGAGGCGTTCATTGCCGGTTGCATGCAACCGGCCAAAGGTTACCGCTGGGCCAGGGTCGATACCAACCCGTGATTCCAGTCGGGATACGGCATGATCCGCGATAATCTCCTGATCGGAAACACGGGCCTTGGCATGGCCTGCATCCCGCCAGTCCGTGATTGATTTCGATGTTGCCCGCTTGATGATTCCCGTCCCCGCCGGCTCATCAACTGCATATGTACTAACGGCATGGGTTCCCGGTGCCAGCGGGCCAAGGTCGGCGCGTCCGAACCTGAAACGCTGGCCGGGGTCAACGGCAATGACCACATGGCCGATATATTCAGGTGCATCCAGCGGGGCAATTTCGGCGGCTTCGACACCGTCCAGCGTGATATTGACGATGGCGGAGAAATAACCTTCATCAAACATCACCCCCAAAATCCGGGCATAATCCCCCCGAGCGGCTGCCAGAATATCCTGTCCGGTATTGCGGTCTTCGCCCAGAGCGCCCGCTATTAACGAAGCATTGTGGAGCGGTTTTTCCAGTTTGTCGTCACCATCGACGACAACGATATCAAGCCGGGCCGGATTGCCCAGTACCTCACCATCTTCGTTGGTGACAGGTTGTTGCCTGTCCTTCCCGAATAAACCGGAAAACGGATTCGAGGAGGATGCGGATTGTGCCAACACCCCTTCCGCCACAATTCCCGCGGCCGTTATGACCATTACGGCAATCAGTGCGGTCCTCCGCCTCATCCCTGTTCTCTCCTCTCTGAGATCGCTTTACATGCAGCGTCCCGCTTCACCCCCGACAGCGATCAGGAAATGGCGGCCAGACAACCGTGCAGCGCCGCCATATCGTCCCTGATCAGCAGCAGGGGCGTATTTTCAGGGATATGCCGCATATAGGGCTCTGACAGAAACGCATCCTCCAGTTGCTGGGTACGATGTGCAAAGCTGCGTGCGACCGATCCGGCCAGATACATCCCCTCCAAGGGCATGAAGCGCAGCGCCAGTTCACGCAGCAGCAAACCGAACAGCCCCGTGAACATCTGATAGGCTTCTTCCGCTTTCGGGTTGCCCTGCATGGCAGCGGTCGAGATCGCCTCTGCCCGGACAACCTTTTCACCGTGCAGGGCATGGTGAAGCTGCGCAAGTCCTCGGCCTGCAAAGGTTTCTTCGGTGGAAAAGAATGTAGATAAGGCATCACCGCCCAGCCGATCTACCAGCCGTGCCGCAATATTGGCGGGCAGGCTGGTATGGCCTTCTTCCGCCTCCATACAGGCGATCCCGCCATTGGGCAGCCGGTGAACGGTACAGACATTGAACCCGGTTCCGGCACCGACGACAAGGGCCTGCCCATTGCGTGCACGATGGGCAGGTGCCGCACGCAGCAGCGATACACCAGTTTCACCCAGACGCGGCGTGGCATAACCCAATGCTGTCAGGTCATTGATCAGCCTGACCTGATCCGCATCCGTCAGGCGTGCCAAGCGGTCTTCGGAAAAATCCCAGTTCCGGTTGGTCAGACGTGCCTCACCTCCGGACACCGGCCCGGCAACGGCAACGCAAACCGCCGTCAACCGGGGATCGTCCTGTTCTGCCAGAAAGGTCTGCACAACCCTGTCAAAACTGTCATAATCATCGCCACGGTAACGGGTAATGCTGGATTCGTCGATGACACCGTTGCGTGCCAGCGCCAGCCGCGCATTCGTTCCACCTACATCAGCCAGAAGCACTGCCATGCAAATTCCCCATAATCTTTATATAACGCGTTACGCGAGGCCCGGATGCCGTGCAAGCAGACAGTATTCTTGATCCCAAGCTAATGCGATGATACCCGCACAGCAATCACCTGAAAGGTCTCTCGTATGGTTAACTACATTATCAAGGACATTTCACTGGCAGAGTTCGGCCGTAAAGAGCTGGACATTGCCGAAACTGAAATGCCCGGTCTGATGGCTCTGCGTGCCGAATACGGCAATGCGAAACCGCTGAAAGGTGCCCGGGTCGCGGGTAGTCTGCACATGACTGTGCAGACTGCAGTCCTGATTGAGACCCTCGTGGCTCTGGGCGCAGATGTCCGTTGGGCGTCCTGCAACATCTATTCGACACAGGATCATGCGGCGGCAGCAATTGCGGCTTCGGGCGTACCTGTCTTTGCCATCAAGGGCGAAACGCTGGAAGAATACTGGTCCTATACCGATCAGATCTTCCAGTTCTCTGAAGGCACGGCAAACATGATCCTGGATGATGGCGGGGATGCGACGCTGTACATCCTTCTGGGCGCACGCGTGGAAGCAGGCGAAACCGACCTGATTGCGACCCCGACCAGCGAAGAGGAAGAGGCGCTGTTCGCCCAGATTCGCAAACGCCTGGCCGAAAGCCCCGGCTGGTTTACGGCGCAGCGCGACGCTATTCAGGGCGTTTCCGAGGAAACCACAACCGGCGTTCACCGCCTTTATGACCTGCACAAGAAAAACCTGCTGCCCTTCCCCGCAATCAACGTGAATGACAGTGTCACCAAGTCGAAATTCGACAATAAATATGGCTGCAAGGAATCGCTGGTTGACGGTATCCGTCGTGCAACCGATGTGATGCTGGCAGGCAAGGTTGCCGTCGTCTGCGGTTATGGCGATGTCGGCAAGGGCTCAGCCGCTTCACTGGTCGGGGCCGGTGCCCGCGTCAAGGTCACCGAAGTGGATCCGATCTGTGCCCTTCAGGCCGCCATGGACGGTTTTGAGGTCGTAACCTTGGAAGATGTGGCCGCAACGGCAGATATTTTCATCACGACAACCGGCAACAAGGATGTGATCCGGCTGGAGCATATGCGCGAAATGAAAGATATGGCCATCGTCGGCAATATCGGCCATTTCGACAATGAAATTCAGGTTGCAGCCCTGAAAAACCACAAATGGACGAATATCAAGGATCAGGTGGACATGATCGAGATGCCCTTGGGCAACCGGATCATTCTTCTGTCACAGGGCCGGCTGCTGAATCTGGGTAACGCCACCGGCCACCCGTCCTTCGTGATGTCGGCGAGCTTCACCAATCAGGTACTGGCCCAGATCGAGCTGTTCACCAAGGGTGACGACTATACGCCGGGTGTATACATCCTGCCTAAGCATCTGGATGAGAAAGTCGCCATGCTGCATCTGGACAAGGTCGGTGCAAAGCTGACCAGATTGTCTTTCGAACAGGCTGATTATATCGGCGTGTCGCAGGAAGGTCCGTTTAAATCAGATCACTACCGGTACTGAATCATGAGTGAATATAACATCTTTACCTCGGAATCCGTGACCGAGGGCCATCCCGACAAGATTGCCGACCAGATTTCGGACGCGGTTCTGGACGCCATCATTGCCGAAGATCCTCAGGCCCGCGTGGCTTGTGAAACTATGGTCAAAACCGGTGTCGCCATCATCTCGGGCGAGATCAGCACCAACGCCTGGGTCGATCTGGAATCCATCGTACGCGCAGTTATCAACGATATCGGTTATACGTCATCTGATGTCGGCTTTGATGGCTCCACCTGCTCAGTGATCAACATCATCGGCAAGCAATCCCCCGAAATCAATCAGGGCGTCGACCGTGAAAGCCTTGAAGAGCAGGGCGCGGGTGATCAGGGTCTGATGTTCGGCTATGCCTCGGATGAAACCGATGTGCTGATGCCGGCACCGATCACCTATGCGCATCGCCTGGTCGAACGCCAGTCTTTGATCCGCCGCAATGGCACATTGTCCTGGCTGCGTCCTGATGCGAAATCACAGGTAACCTTCCGTTATGACGACAAGGGTCAGCCGGTTGCGATCGATGCTGTCGTTCTGTCAACACAGCATGATCCGGATATCGGACTGAACGACCTGCGCGAAGCTGTGATCGAAGAGATCATCAAACCCGTACTTCCGGCTGAATGGCTATCCGGTGAAACAAAGTATTTCATCAACCCGACCGGCAAGTTCGTAATTGGTGGTCCGGTCGGTGACTGTGGCCTGACCGGCCGCAAGATCATTGTTGACAGCTATGGCGGCATGGCCCGTCATGGTGGTGGAGCCTTTTCCGGCAAGGATCCTTCCAAGGTGGACCGTTCCGCGGCTTATGCAGGGCGGTGGGTTGCCAAGAACATCGTTGCCGCCGGCCTTGCCAAACGTTGCGAAATTCAGGTCAGCTATGCCATCGGTGTGGCGGAACCGACTTCGATCTCGCTCAATTGTTTCGGAACAGAGACCGTATCGGTGGAAAAGATCATCGCGGCCGTTCGTCAGGTTTTTGACCTGCGGCCTTATGCGATTATCCGTGAACTGGACTTGCTGTATCCGATTTACCGGGCAACCTCAACCTATGGGCATTTCGGCAAGAACCCGGTTGATATCACCTATGAAGGGAAGACCCATCGCGGATTTACCTGGGAAGATATCAGCCGCGCTGAAGCCTTGAAGGCAGCCATCTGAACGACTGCCGTTAGGTCGCCTGAATTCAGGTGTACAATCCCTGCATCTGGTATGGCCGGATTGGTTTGGTTATAAGGCTGAAAACCGACCGAAAGCCATTATGTCAGACCAGAAGACCATAATTGCCGCAACCAACGGCCCCATTGTCGGTGTGGACGACACTGGGGTCGTTCTGCATTTGTCTGATCGTGTATTGCGTGATATCGTACGCCGGCTGCCAGAACTGGGCATGTCACCGGAAGCCGCAGGAAAGACAGCACCTACCAGTCAGGGTGATACCGCCTGGATTGAGGACGATATTGATTGGTGGAATGCCCGCAAGGAGGGTGACTGGACACAGTTCGATGCACGTTTGCCCGGTACTGGTGACAGTCGCCGCTATCTGCGTCATGTTTCAGGGCCTGGGATCATGGCTGATACTCCGGGAGCGTTACAGGTGCTTGCCTCACTCGGTGGATCCCGGCGCTATACTCAGCAATCGGCTCAGCCGGATTTCCCTTATCATGTCATAGCCTGCCCCCCACCTGAACCGGGGGAAACACCGCTTTTTGCCAATCTGACTCATCGCGGTATTGATAGCGCAATATGTGATATCCTGCTGCATCAGCGGCTGGCAGCCTTTCAACGACTGCCGTCATTTGCAATTCAACCCTGCCTGCTGCCGCCGACAGGGTTACCAGACCAGACAGATTTAGCCGAATTCCGACAGGGCATTCAGAGGCTCACAGCCTTGGCTGCCGCAATGGATAAGCCTGTTCAGATGGCAGCAATTGTATTGGAACTTGGACCACAGCATCTGGATCCAAGCCTGGACCCGGATATACTGCACAGGGCAAGCCTGAAGTTCCTTGACAAGATTGCCACTGAAATTCGTGCTGCAGGTCTGGGTGAAACTCCAATCCTGCTGACAGCTGACGCAGGCGCATGGTGGAATTGCGATGTTCTTGCCGCAAGGAAAGCTGCCGAAGCACTCCAGCGGCTTGTCCTTTGCCCCGGCACCCATCGTATTATCCCGGTTGGCAGCACAACCGGACTGATGCAGGATGATCTGGGGATGCCCGCCAATGAAACGATTGCCTGTCAAGCTGCGCTTGAGGCACGCGTGATTGATACTGTTCTGCGCGGACATATCTGTGATGCACCAGTGTTATATCTGGCTGAATATATTGGTCCAAACCGGATCAGGGCCACTTTCAAGACCAGAGGTGGGTTGGGTATTGACGGTATCCGGCACGAACAAACGGGACCGGGTGCAGGACTCTCAGCTACGCTGACAGATACGGGTGCCGACTGGCCCATCAATACGGTCGAACGCGATCCGCAGGATCGTGGGGCGCTGATCGTGACACTTCAGTCCGATCCTCCTCCGGGCCACGAGTTGCGATTGGATCATGCACTGCCACGACAGGCAGGTGAAAATGTCGGTTTTCCTGCAACAGCAATTTTCGATGCCGCCGAGGATGAAAGCGCAACGCTGCAGTTTTGGGCCATGCCAGCCTCAATGGTGGTAAGATGAATGATCTGGCTCTGCGTCTTGATTTTGTCGTACCTCCGGCAGCGCTGTTGGATCATGCAGCGCAGCGACTTCATTCTCTGACCGATGCAGCAAACGGCCTCTGGTTCGATGCTGCCAGCCTGATCATGACACAAGGGGCCGCATGGCCTGCCCGTAACCGCCCCGATATCAGTGCCCTGCCACTTTTTCCCGACGAAATGGGGCCTGACATGATCGGCGCAGCCTCCGGCCGGACCGCATTACAGCTTACAGCACGCCAGAATACAGGCTTTCAATTACTGGATGCTGTCTTGCCCGGAAGCGACTGGACAGCAGGAATTTTGTGGCATACGCCTCCCCCCTCCGAAGAAACACGCACCCTTCTGACCATACGTGGTGGGCGTGGGAAAAATTATGTCTTTCTGGCTGAAAACACTTCCGGTCAAATCGAATTGCGCGATGAAACCGGAACTGTTTCAGTTAACCTCAACCGGATCCGGTCAGGCTGGCAAATGACATTGATCAGCTGTTCTCAGGGCAGATTGCACCTCATGGACCCACTCAGTATGGCATGCCGTGAAGCCCCCGGGACAATTGATATCAGTGCTGTCACCAACCTTCTGATCGGTTGCCGCAGCCCTCGCAAGGGTATGCCCCGCTCACTTGGAGCAGCACGGATCAGTGCTGTCTGGCTGTGGCCGGGGACTATTGCAGATCATGAATTTACCAATGCATTGGTAGATTACTGGTTTTGGGAGGTGGCGTAATGGGCTTCACACGCGATTCAATCCGTAATGATAATATTTGCATCATCTGGGTAGATGACATGATTGATGTCTTCACCTGGCGGACAGCATTTGGTCTGAACATCCAGACACCGAATATAGATTGTCTGCTGGCAAGCGGCGTGCGCTTTGCCAATACCTATGCCACCGTCCCGCTTTGCGCCCCATGCCGTGCAGAAGTCGCCACAGGCCTGTCACCCTATCGCACCGGATTGGTTGATCTAAACCGTTTCTGGCGGGATGTCCTGCCACCGGAACGGGCCTGGGCCTATGACCTGCGCCGGGCAGGGTTTTACAATTTTACCACTGGTAAAGTGGACAGCAATTACAAACCGATGCCCGAGGAATACCGTCGCGTTCTTTTCCATGAAGAACCGGAATGTTCAGACAGGGGCAGACGCAGAAACGTACACCAGTATCTGGGCGGGCGTGGGCCGGGTATTGCTGGTGTCAATCACCCTGATGATGATGGCAGTCAGGATGATTATTTTTATGACTATTGGGTTGCACAAAATGGCATAGATTTTCTAAAGCGTGCCGATCCGAAACAACGACACCTGATGCAACTGGGTTTTAAACACCCACATATGAACCTCGACTGTCCGGATCGCTTCTATCAGCTGTACGACCCTGCCAAGATCCGCTGGCCTGACTGTGCCTCACCTGAGGATTTCTTCGGTCCACAGCCCGGTTTTGCCGTCTACGAGGCTGCCTATATCGCAAATGGCAACTGGACGCCGGAAAAGGCCGGGGACGAAGGCTGGCGACAGGTCGTGCGTGCCTATTTTGCTGCATGCAGCCATGTCGATCATGAGATTGGCCGCTTCCTTGATGCGCTGACACAATCACCGCTGGCCGATAACACAACGGTGATTTTCCTGTCGGATAATGGCTTCAACCTTGGCAATCATGACAGCTTCCACAAGATGAGCCAATGGGACAGTGCGGCTCATGTGCCGCTGGGTATCTGGTCACCCAGAATGGAAAACGGAACAATAGAGCCATTGCCTGTCTCACTTCATAATCTGGCACCGACGATCATGGACCTTGCTGGATTGCCTCCCCGACCTGACTGGCTTTCAGGACAAAGCCTGTTACCGCTGATTGATGACAGTTTTGGCACGTATGACCGCACGAAATCACCGGTCACCTCTGTCTTTGGTACACTCTCGGTACGGCCATCAGATCCGGATCTGTGTCATTTGCGGTACTTCCGTTACCCCAATGGCGAAGAACATGTCTATGATCTGGTGCAGGATCCGGGTGAAACGGACAATCTGGTAACCTCACAACCTGACACAACACCGCTCGAAGTTCTCCGGGCGGAGCTGGTTCGGGGCGCTCTGGATCTGGGCATTGACCTGCGCGGGGCTGAAAAGCCTGCGGACGGTGTCAATGCAATGATGGCAGTTGACGGATCCGTCATATTGGCAGGCGGTATGGGCGACAATAATTATTGGGCTTATGGTACCGATATTGAACGCATCCGCGAAGATCGGGAAGGCGGCAGAGACACGCTCTGGTATCTGGGCGGGCCCGACGATTATGTTGTAAAAATGCCCCCACATGTCGAAGAACTGCGTATAGCAACCGTTGTTGCACGGCTGGAAGGTGCAACCGAGCGTACCGGCAAGGCGATCAGGGTTGTGGCCCATCCTCAATCACCATTCCGTTTTGAAACCTCGGAACGGGTCGCCGTAGATGTTATCGGATCACAAGGTGATGATGTGATGATTGGCCCCAAATTTGGTGGTGCAACATTCTCTGGAGGTGCCGGGAATGATCTTTTGCAGGCCATGGGTAAGCGTGCAAAGGAACTACATCGTTTTTATGGCGGTAGCGGTGATGACACCCTGATTGGCGGACCGGGAAACGATACACTGGACGGCGGCAGTGGTAACGATCTGATTATCGCAGGCAACGGCAACAATCATATCATCGCAGGTTCCGGTAATGATATCATTCAATGTGGCTCCGGCAAATCGCTGATTGATACCGGCCCCGGATATAACAGCATTACCCTGACCGAAGGAGCACAGGAAATATTGGTTGGACCGGGCCCAAACAGGATTGAGGCTGGCCCTGGGGCCAAGACTTTCCGATTAGCCGCAGGTGCAACCGTAGTATTGCAAGGATGGCACGAAGTCCAAGTTTATGACCTGACGGCCTGGCCTGCTCCACCAGAGTTAATTCGCCTTGCCGAAGGTGGCTCACTTCTTTCCGGACCTTCCAGCGGACTGATGATCCGGGACTGTCCCCCAGACCACGATCCCAGGTCACAGTGTCTGAGTGGCTGCTGAAAGTAGCGTCAAGAATTTTTTGCATATTTGTTCACGCGACGACGGCTCCTTTGGTTTGAACCGCAAATAGCGGGGTCATGTTCATGTATTACCGGCTTTACCGTAAGACCGCATGTTTTTTTCATCGGCGCTCGCCTGACGGCAAGCGCCGTCGTTCTGCGATGGAGGAAGACATGGCAAATGAACAATAGACGACTTATGTTGGAATCGACGTTTCAAAGGACAAGCTGATCGCGCCATTGCTTGATCTGGTTCGGATGCACATCGAAGTCCTGTGACAGCTCGATCAGGGTCTTCTCGCCCTTGATCGCGGCCACCGCCACTTTCGCCTTGAATGCCGGGCGGTGATTCCGGCGCGGGCGTCTTGCCATGGTCTTCTCCTTGCTCGCGGCATCATACCGCTGTTGCGAAGAAAATCCTCTTATCCGACCTGTTCAGATCCTCCGAACCGCCTCGATCCGCAATGGAAGCCCGCCCGGACCACAAACGCCATTGAGTGCCTGAACGAGGAGTTCCGCCGCCGCATCAAGACCCAGACCGTGCTGCCGTGCGCCGAGACCCTGCCGATGCTGCTCTGGGCGCTGCTCGCATCCGGGCAGATCCTGATGCGCAAGGTCGACGGATGGGAAACCCTCTCTCGGCCCATCGAACCGATGCCTCTTGACCTCGCCGCCTGAGAAAGAGAACCTTCACATGCCCGGAGCACGCCGCCAGAGAATTTCCACAGTATTCAAGACACAACC
>JBKEAB010000041.1:0-9959 GCA_047971845.1 Paracoccus sp. (in: a-proteobacteria)
AGGGCCAGTTCAGCGTCGGCCCCGCAATGCTTCGATCCAAGAAGGGGCGGCACCTGGTTGAACTCATGCCCAGTGAGCGCGTCATCACAGAAACTGACGGACCATTTGCTCGATCCGGTAATAGCCCTCTATATCCTTGGGACGTAAGCAGCGCTGAGGGCTTTCTCGCCCAAATTTGGTGTAAAGACAGAGACCAGTCTGCGGAACTGGTGCGCGCTAACCGATTGGAACTATCGAAGCTAAGGGTCCACAGAGCCGAAGTGGTGAGCTGAAAATTGTGGCCGAATTGGGCGCAATTTTCGATGTCCATCTTGGCGCGTAGCGCCAAGATAGGCCCCTACCTTCCCGAAAGGAAGATTGGTTTTCCGGGGTCACATGCAACGCTTACAGAAAAATGGCCGGGCAGAACCTGCTGCCCGGCCATTGCCCGAGATAACCACCGACCCTGCGTCTGTGAACCGATGGCCTTTCCCTATCGCGTAAATTTCTTGTGCTTGACCCGCTTTGGCTCAACCGCATCTGGTCCAAGACGGCGGATCTTATCAGCCTCATAATCCTCAAAATTACCTTCGAACCATTCAACATGGGCATCACCTTCGAAGGCGAGGATATGCGTACACAGACGATCAAGGAAGAAACGATCATGCGAAATAATAACCGCGCAACCGGCAAAATCTTCCAGAGCGGCTTCCAGTGCCTGCAGGGTTTCCACATCAAGATCATTGGTCGGTTCGTCCAGAAGCAACACGTTACCACCAGATTTCAGCAGCTTTGCCATGTGAACACGGTTGCGCTCACCACCTGACAGCAGGCCGACTTTCTTTTGTTGATCACCACCCTTGAAGTTGAAGGCACTGGCATAAGCGCGGGAATTCATCTGCACATCACCCAGGACTATCTGTTCCGCCCCGCCAGAGATTTCCTCCCACACGGTCCTGTTGGCATCCAATGCATCACGCGACTGATCGACATAGGACAGCTTGACCGTATCACCATAAGTAACCTCACCCGCATCAGGTGCTTCCTGCCCGGTCAGCATGCGGAACAGCGTTGATTTACCGGCCCCGTTCGGGCCGATGACACCAACAATACCACCCGGAGGCAGCGAAAATGTCAGATCCTCGATCAGCAGCTTGTCACCCATGGCTTTCTTCAGGCCCTCAACCTCAATCACCTTGCCGCCAAGGCGTTCGCCATTCGGAATGATGATCTGGGCATGGCTGAGTTTTTCACGCTCAGACTTGCCGGCAAGTTCATTATAGGCGTTAATCCGGGCCTTTTGCTTGGCCTGACGAGCCTTTGCACCGGCACGAATCCATTCCAGTTCGCGTTCCAGTGTCTTCTGCTTGGCCTTGTCTTCGCGGGCTTCCTGCTCCAGCCGTTTGGCCTTTTGTTCCAGCCAGCTGGAGTAATTCCCCTCATAGGGAATACCCCGGCCCCGGTCGAGTTCCAGAATCCAGCCCGTGATATCATCCAGGAAATAACGATCGTGGGTCACAACCAGGATCGTACCGGGATATTCGATCAGGTGCTTTTGCAGCCAGGCAATCGTTTCGGCATCAAGGTGGTTCGTCGGGTCGTCAAGCAGCAGCATTTCAGGCTGTTCCAGAAGCAGCTTGCACAGCGCGACACGGCGGCGTTCCCCCCCGGACAGTGTCAATACATCAGCCTCATCCGGCGGGCAGCGCAGCGCTTCCATTGCAACATCAATCTGACTGTCGAGATCCCAGAGATTCTCGGCATCAATTTCATCCTGAAGCTGGGCCATTTCCTCGGCCGTTTCATCCGAGTAATTCATCGCCAGCTCATTGAAGCGATCCAGCTTGGCCTTCTTTGCCGCCACACCCAACATGACATTGTCCCGGACGGTCAGATTTTCGTCCAACTGCGGCTCCTGAGGCAGATAACCGACCTTGGCGCCTTTCGCGGCCCAGGCCTCGCCGGAGAAATCCTTGTCCATCCCGGCCATGATCTTCAAGAGCGTGGATTTACCCGCGCCGTTCACGCCGACGACGCCGATCTTGACGCCGGGCAGGAAGTTCAGGCGGATATTTTCAAAGACCTTCTTGCCACCGGGATAGGTCTTGGACACACCATCCATGTGATAAACGAATTCGTAACTGGCCATGTGTTCCTCGCAAACGGGTTTTGCCGGTATGTATGCGATCACGCCGCAAAGTTGAAGCGTCAGCTCAATGCGGCATTGAACTCGGCACTGAAATTGTCCCGAAGAAATTCATACTGCCCGGCAAACCGTTTTTTCAGGCTCTCATGAACGCTCTTCGGGATCCGGTCAAACGATCGCGTCCTGAACACCCGCTTTTCAAGACCGTGATAGCGATGCGGGGCCAGTCCAAGGAACTTCTCTATCTGCGCCATCATTCCTTCAGGATCCCGCGCAATCTGCCCATAGGGCAGGATCAGCAACTGGTCCGGCCCGAAATGGGCCTGCCAACGCGGAATATAGCTGGCATAATCGCCACGGGCATCAATGACCGGATCCTTGACAGCATGTAGCAGGATTGCCGGATTATCGGGTTTGCTTCCCATCCGGCTGACATTCATCCGCAATTGCGACAGGGCCCGCTCAACCGGATCACGAATGATATAGATCATCTGTGCATCGGGAAGGTATCGGGCAAAATGATCAACACCTTCCGGGGGCAAGCCTGAATAGGCCGGAGTTACGTCAACCGGGCGCATATTGTCCGGCGCAGGCGCATAAAGTCCCTGATACCAGTCATCCGTGAAAAGTGGCCCGGCGCCAATCCGGTCAAAGTAATCCGAAAGCCGCTGCGGCAGCGCCAGCCCCATCCGCTGATAGCGATCCCTTATCCCTTCAATTGAGCGGCTGACATGCTGCGATGTCCACTTGCTGTGTCCCGAACAATGAAGATGGTCAAAATAATGCGCCTCCTTCAGGGGGGACGCCCACAACCCCGGATGCTGCTGAAGGGCAGCATGCAGCCAGCTTGTGCCTGATTTCTGCGCCCCGATCCCGATAACCGAAGGCTTGCGCGGCCGCTCTGCCTTCGGTTTCACCCAGCGGGAAATATCTTCGTTTGCAGGCATATCCACCTTACGAAACGTTCCCTTGCGCGGTCTCAATGATACCGGCCACGAGAACCGCTTTTTGCTTTCCGGGGCGCTCAGCAAATCCATGAACTCATCGCCAAACTGGCCTTGCAGGAATTCATATTGGCGGGCAAAGCGATCACGCAGGATCTTCCGGCCTTCAATGGGAAAATCAACACTGTCTGCCGCAACATGAACCCGTTTGGACAAATCCGGGTAATCATGTTTTGACAACCCCAGAAAGGCTTCAACATCGTGCATCAGACCCTTCGGATCAATAGCAATGCGCCCATAGGGCAGGATCAGCAACCGATCCGATCCGAACCGCGCCTGCCAACGCGGAATATAGGTCGCATAATCACCACGATCGGCCAGGATCGGATCATCCAAGTATTGCAGGAACTCCCTCGGGGTCTTGGGTCGCACTTTTTTGCGTTCGAGATTCATGCGCAGTTGAGAAACAGCCCGATCCGCAGGATCACGGATCAGATATATGAACTTTGTTCTGGGCAGGAAGGCCGCAACCTCATCAACGCCCTTTTCCGGAAGCGTGGAATATTCCGGCGTCGTATCCAGTGGCAGCATCCCCTTTGGCGCAGGTGCAAAGGCCCGGCGATACCAGCCCTGCGTGAACATCGGCTCAGATGTTATCTCCAGAAGATAACGCACCATATCATCGGGGAGTTCTTCGTTACGGGCGGCAAAGCGCCTCTCTGTTTCACGGATGCCCTGACGAAAGTGCCATGGCAGCCATTTCCGGTCCTCCGACCGGTGACGCGCATTAAAATAATGCAGCTCCTTGAAGGGGGCAGTCCATATTCTGGGGTGCAGGTTCAGTTGTGAATGCAGCCATGAGGTTCCCGCCTTCTGCGCCCCGATACACAGGACACGTGGCTTTCGTGGCTTGCCATCAGGATCCCATGCACGGGTCATCTTCGTCCCCAAAGGTCATACTCACCAGCCTCGTCTACCGTCACCTTGACGATATCCCCTGGGGAAAGGCCACCGAAACCTTCATCTATAAACAGGTTGCCGTCAATTTCAGGTGCATCTGCCATGGTGCGGCAAGTAGCCCCTTCGTCATCAACCTCATCCACGATGACATCAAGGACCTGACCAACCTTGCCAGCCAATCTGGTTGCCGATATGGCCTGCGCTTTCTGCATGAAGCGATCAAACCGATCCTGCTTGACTTCGGCCGGGACATGACCGGGTAAATCATTGGCCCGGGCCCCAGAAACATTTTCGTACTGAAAACAACCCACACGATCCAGCTGTGCTTCATCCAGCCAATCAAGCAAGGTACGGAACTCTTCTTCGGTCTCACCGGGATAGCCGACAATAAAGGTCGAACGCAGGGTAATATCGGGACAATCCGTCCGCCATGCAGCAATTTCATCCAGTGTTTTCGCCGCCGCCGCAGGACGGGCCATGCGTTTCAGCACATCAGGATGTGCATGCTGGAACGGGATATCCAGATAGGGCAACACTAGGCCTTCGGCCATCAGCGGACTCAGTTGACGCACATGCGGGTAAGGATAGACATAATGTAATCGCACCCATACCCCAAGTGACCCCAGATCACGCGCCAGATCGGTGATATGAGCCCGGTGGCCGCGGGCTTCGGCATGTTTCAGGTCCACTCCATAAGCTGAGGTATCTTGTGAAATAACCAGCAGTTCCCTTACGTCCGCCCCGACCAGCCGTTCGGCTTCACGCATAATGGCATGGGCGGGACGACTGACCAGACGCCCGCGCATATCGGGAATGATGCAGAATTTGCACTTGTGGTTACAGCCTTCGGAGATCTTCAGATAGCTGTAATGGCGAGGAGTCAGCCTGACCCCTGAAGCCGGTAACAGGTCAACGAAAGGATCAGGGGCCGGTGGAACCGCCCCATGAACCGCATCCAGTACCTGTTCATATTGATGCGGCCCGGTTACCGCCAGTACCTTGGGGTGCGTGCCGGTAATATAGTCAGGTTCCGCCCCCAGACAGCCGGTAACGATCACACGACCGTTTTCCTTAAGCGCCTCGCCGATTGCATCCAGACTTTCTGCCTTAGCACTGTCCAAAAACCCACATGTATTCACGATGACAGCATCGGCCCCGGAATAGTCGGGGCTGATTGCATAACCTTCTGCCCGGAGCCGGGTCAGGATGCGTTCGCTGTCGACCAGGGCCTTGGGACAGCCAAGACTGACCATGCCAATGGTCGGCTGATCTTCCCGGCGCACATCGGGAACGGTCACACGGGCGATATCGGGGCGAAGCAGGGGCGGATTCTGGCTCATCGCGGATTCCTAGTGTCGGCCCACATAAAAACAAGCGGCACGATCACGGCACGCGACCAACAGATGAAGCAGGCGGCATATACCGCCCGCACATAACGATAATGCAGGAAATCATTCCTGCGCGGCACGGGTCCCGGACAATGCGATCATCGCAATACCGTTCGAGATCAGTTCAACTGCCAGCAGAATACCAAGAATCGTGGCAGCCGATTGTGGGAAGTTGTTAAAGATCATGATTGCCAGGACCACCGACAGGGCACCGCTAAGCAAGACCAGCCAAAAGGCCGGACTGCCACGCAGAGAAAATGCCATTACGACCCGCACGATACCGGTCACCATGAACAGCGTGGCAACCGTCAGAGTCAGCGACACAATACCGACTATCGGCTTGCCCAGAAGATTAATTGCCAGTGCAATAAACAAAACGCCTATCAGGATTGCCCAGATACGCCCTCCCCAGCTGTTCTGCCTGAAAACTGCAATGACTTGCAGGATACCAATGAACAAAAACGCCCAGCCGGCAATCTGTTCAGCCGTCAGCGTAGCAACAAGCGGGTTTGCGAGTGCGAAGATGCCCGCAACAATAGATAAACAACCTATGATGATCCAAAGAACTCGACCAGCCATATTCATGCTCCATAAAATTATGTATCCGTGTTTTCACACGATTGCCCGGATCTGCACGATCGGAATCCCCGTTCACGCAAATGTTTACACTGACACTGTACCAATTTTGTCAAAGCACTACAGCCCTGTACGTTACGCAAACCATGGATGGTTTGTCGCACCCGGACCAAAATCGGTCCTCTCCTGACATAATCACGTCCCTGCCGCAACATAAGCAGATGCAATCAGATCTGATTTCGGCTGCATTCTTATTCGCGCAACCTCCAGCCGGTCAGGAATATCCAGCGGATTACCATCATGCAGACCACAATCATCAGCCCTACCGCAAAAAGCGACAATCCGACGGGGACATCCGCCAAATCAAAAAATGCCCATCTGAAACCGGAAATCAGGTACAGAACCGGATTCATCTTCGCGACAGCCTCCCAAAAGGGGGGCAGCATGGCGGCCGAATAGAAGGCACCGCCCAAAAAGACCAATGGCGTGATAACCATCATTGGAACAATCTGTAGTTGTTCAAAATTCTTTGCCCACAATCCTATGATGAAGCCCAGAAGCGAAAAGGCAAAAGAGGTCAGGAACAGGAATGCAAGCATCCAGAACGGGTGGGCGATATTAACCCCAACGAAGAAAAAGCTGGTCATCAGGATAATCAGGGAAATCAGAATTGCCTTTGATGCCGCGGCACCGACAAAACCTGCCGTAACCTCAATCCAGCCGGCAGGCGCCACCAGATATTCGTAAATAGTCCCCGAGAATTTCGGAAAATAGATTCCGAAAGCCGCATTTGACACAGATTGCTGCAATACGGTCAGCATCATCAGTCCCGGAACAATGAAAGCGCCATAGACTATACCATCAACCGACTGGATACGCCCGCCGATCGCTGCACCAAAGACCACGAAATACAGCACCGTCGACAGAACCGGAGATGCAATGGATTGCCAGACGGTGCGGAAGAACCGGGTCATTTCATGCCGGTAGATCGAACGGATAGCACCCCGGTTCATCATGCGTCCTCCTCTTTCCTGTCCTCAACCAGAGACATAAAAACCTCTTCCAGGTTGGACTGTTTTGTCGACACATCACGGACCTTGATACCCAGCCGGGTCAGATCCGCCAGAAGATGTGCAATACCGGTACGTTCTGAATGTGTATCGTAATCATATCCCAGCCGCAGACCGTCTTCCGACAGTATCAGGCCACGTTCGGAAAGCTCCGCCGGGTATTCCGGCAGGGGATCATAAAGCTCAATGGTCAGGTGTTTCTTGCCAAACTCGCCCATCAGATCTGCCGTGGGTTTCATCAAAAGCAGGTTGCCGCGATTAATGACACCGATCCTGTCAGCCATTTCCTCGGCCTCTTCAAGGTAATGAGTTGTAAGAATAATCGTCACGCCATCCCGGCGCAGCTGGTCAACGACCTGCCACATCTCACGCCGCAGGGCCACGTCGACACCAGCGGTCGGCTCGTCCAGAAACAGGATCTTCGGGTTATGAGAAAGTGCCTTGGCAATCAGGACACGGCGTTTCATCCCGCCAGAGAGTTCCCGCGTGGCGGCATCGCGCTTGTCCCATAATGACAGGCTGCGCAGAACCTTTTCCAGATAGGCATCATCAGGCGGCGCACCATAGAGCCCCCGGGTGAAACGGACCGAGTTCATCACCGTTTCGAATGCTTCCAGCGCAATTTCCTGTGGCACCAGCCCGATCAGCTTGCGGGCGGCCCGCCAATCCGTGCGGATATCATGGCCACTGACACGTACGGTTCCACCGGTCGGCACGACCAGCCCGCAGATAATGGAAATGATTGTTGTCTTGCCGGCGCCATTCGGCCCCAGCAAAGCGACGATCTCACCCTCATTGATGGTCAGCGATACATTGTCCAGCGCTTTCGGACCATTGGCATATTGTTTGCTCAGATGGTCGACTTCCAGAATCGCCATGGCCGCACCTTCTCCGTTGCAATTCGGCTTTGTTATGGCGGCCAGTGGATCTCCGCCTTCAGGACCCGGAGGCTTTTACCGATTCTTCCAGAATGTCCAGAGCTTCCGCAAAGACATCATCCGGAATTGTCAGCGGGGCAAGAAAACGGATGACATTGCCATGCACCCCGCATATCAGCAGGATGAGATTCCGCTTCAGCGCCTCTTCCCGAACACAACCCGCAAATCCGGGGTTCGGCGTATCAGTCCCGGCAATGTTGAATTCCACCGCATTCATGAAGCCCGGCCCACGGATATCGACAATTTCCGGCACCTCATCACGCATCCCGGCAAGGCGTTGTTTCAGACGCTGACCAAGCCGGTCGGCACGATCACAAAGCTGCTCTTCCTCAATCACGTCCAGCACGGCATGGGCCGCCGCAATACCAAGCGGGTTTCCGGCATAGGTCCCGCCCAACCCGCCGGGGTTCGGGCTGTCCATAATTTCTGCCCTGCCCGTCACTGCGGAAATTGGCAATCCCCCGCCAAGCCCCTTGGCCATGGTTGTAATATCGGCAGCAATGCCATGATGTTCCATGGCAAACAGTCTGCCAGTCCGGGCGAACCCTGTCTGCACTTCATCAGCAATCAGCAAGATACCATGCTGATCACAGATCTCTCGCAATCTGGCCATAAACCCGCCCGGCACTTCATAAAACCCGCCTTCACCCTGCACCGGCTCAATAATCATGGCGGCCACACGTTCCGGTTCCAGATCCGCCTTGAACAACCGTTCAAGCGCAGCCAGCGCCTCTTCCTGAGAGATACCATGCAGTTCATTCGGGAATGGCAGGTGCCAGATATCGTTCATCATCGGCCCGAACCCGGCCTTATAGGGCTGGACCTTTCCGGTCAGCGCCATTCCCATGAAGGTCCGGCCGTGAAAGCCACCTACGAAAGAAACCACCGCCGGGCGTCCGGTATGATGACGGGCAATCTTAACGGCATTTTCCACCGCCTCGGCCCCGGTTGTTGCAAAAATGGTCTTCTTGGGAAAATCACCGGGCAGAAGCGCATTCAACCGTTCCGCCAGCGCGATATAGTTCTCATAGGGAACAACCTGATGGCATGTATGAGTGAAACGGTCCAACTGATCGCGGACTGCCGCCATTACCCTTGGATGACGATGCCCCGTATTCACCACGGCGATCCCGGAGGCAAAGTCGATATAGCGGTTGCCTTCACGGTCCCATATTTCAGCATTCTCAGCCCGCTCAGCATAGATCTGGGTAGTCATGCCCACCCCATGCGAGATGGCGGCATTCTTGCGATCAGTCAGCGTCGTCATGACATTCCCCCTCGAATCGTCGTAACGATCCTAGCGCGGCTCCCTGACACGGAACAGAGACCATATCCGGTCAGAAGTCCTGTCGTAAGTACTGCCTGTTGGTAGGCACAGGACTTGTTTTTTTCATAGCCAGAAGAGGACAGTTGCTACGAGGACGATTGTTGAGAAGAAGGTTTCCGGGTATCGGCCGTATCGGGTCGCGACGCATCTCCAGTCCTTCAGTCGCCCGAACATGATCTTGATGCGGTTGCGGCGCTTGTAACGCCGCTTGTCGTATCTCACGGCCTTCCTGCGGGACCTCCAGCCGGGAACGCAGACCTTTATGCCATTGTCTTTCAACGCTTTCCTGAACAAATCGGCATCATAGCCCCGATCCGCCAGCAGCCTGTCCGGCCGAGATGAGGAACCCGACCGGGCGGCCCTTCGCATCAGTTACGGCGTGCAGTTTGGTGTTCATGCCGCCCTTGGGTCCGTCCTATCTGGCAGGCACGCCCTCATTCGTCGGGAAAACAGCTCCCCGGGCTGTTTTCTGATCCTCCGAACTCACCGCCAGGCTCGATGCCGTGCGGTGCGCTTTCAGATAGGTTGCATCCATCATGATTATAAAAGGGGAATATCCCCTTAATGCAAGTATGCCGTGACTCTATATTGAGGTCATGGAAAAGAGCAAATCAACATCCCCCGATTTTAG
>JBKEAB010000042.1:0-4264 GCA_047971845.1 Paracoccus sp. (in: a-proteobacteria)
GGTTGGAGATCCTGCACCTGACTGGCAAAGGCTCGGCGCAGGCTGTGGCGGCAGCTTGTCGGAACAGGGTAATCATTGTGACCGATCAGGAGGTCACGGGGTTGTCAGGCAATCCGCCATGCTGGCTGTTTGATCAACGTGCACTACATCAAACCGGGGCGGTTGCCATTGATTTTCCTGATGGTCAGCCGCGATTTGTTTCGGTGCGGGATGTGGCTGGGGAAAGGCCATGGGCCATCATGCCTTAGGCTACAGACCCATTGATTTTGTGCGTTTGTCCTGATTCAGGCTCTGCAAGGAGACCTGATCCATGAGCATCTTTTCTGGCTGACTGCCGCGCAGATGGCGCGTCTGGAAGCGTTCTTCCCGAAGTCCCACGGCAAGCCCCGCGTCAATGATCGGCGTGTTCTGAGCGGGATAATATTCGTCAATCGCAATGTGTTGAGGTGGTACGACGCGCCGAAGGAATATGGGTCGGCGGAAACTATCAGCATTCGGCTGGAAATCGTCCGTGGCCTTCGAACAGAGGGCCCCTTAACATGAGTAATTGACAGGAATAAAACCGGTGCAGGTCCATACAATCCGCAGCGTAGGCATGATCAGCCCCACTTGAGTGGTCCAGTTTAATTGTTAGTGCATGACCGGCCTTTGGTCCACTGGGACGATGGTTTCGGGGGGCGGTAGCCCAACGCGCTGTGTGGACGTCTGGTGTTGTCGTGTTTCCTCCATGTTTCGATGATTGGGTCTCGCGGAGACTGTAGAAGGTCTCTCCGTTCAGAATCTTGTCGCGAAAGCGAGCATTGAAGAGCGTGTGAACGCCACTGGTCCGGGAGAACACGCGAAACCGTTCTCTCAGGGCGACCCGGGTTCGATATAGGCCGTCTTTGCCCCGATGGCTGCGATCCAGTCGCGGATGGCCTGAGCACTAAATTTCGAGCCGTTATCTGAGCGGATGAAAGCAGGAACACTCCGCAGGATGAACAGATCGCTCAGGGCGTTGATCACATGTAAACGCGACATCGTTCTCCTATGCGGCAATGCTTGATGCCTGGTTGAACCGCTATGGCATGAGGTCTTCGATGCGGGCTTTTTGGGTATCCGTTGAGAATGGCGCGAAGGGTGTCGGCGATGTAGTCGGACGGGGTTGACGCCCGAGAGCTTGCAGGTGACGACGTGCGAGGCGAGCATGGCCCAGTTTTCGGCGTCGGTCTCGTTGCCGGCGAAGAGGGTATTCTTTCTTGTGAGGGCAATCGGGCGGAATGCCATGACTATCGCCTCCTCGGCTTCGGTGAGGACGGTGGAGCGCGACTCCGAAGGCCCGGTCTTCATGTCCTCGACGCTCGCCCGCTTGCGCCACTTCGCAACGGTCTTAGGGGGGATGCGGATGCCCAGCTTCCGGCTCAGCTGCGCGAGCGAAGCTTGCGACCATATTCGGGCCAGCCCTCGGACCGATGGCGGGCTGGCCCTCATTATTGCTGCTCGGACAGCGTGCGTGGCCGTGGTCCTGCCGTGACGAATGTGTCCCAGAGGGCTTCCTTGCATTCCAAAGAAAGGATCGCACCATCAAACTGTGGAATCAAACATCTAAGCAATCAGAAGGCTGTCTCCATCAAGATCACTCAGTAAGGTATCTTCAAGCCGGATGATCAGGTTGTCATGCTGAAGCAGGACATTATAGCCACTGGCCCTGGCACTGGTCAGCAGTGCATCACTGTCAACGCCGGTCAGGGATAGTTGGTCGGCGTCACCGGCTGCGGCATTGTAGTCTTCGACAATAACTGTACCCGAAATTCCAGCCGAAAAGATGAAGATATCATTGCCGTGACCGCCATTAAGCCGGTCGCCATCGCTGTCGGCAATCAACGAGTCGGCATGTTCTCCGCCATAAAGCCGATCTGCTCCCGCTCCCCCCTTCAGCGTATCCTGCCCCTCGCCACCGATCAGCAGATCCTTTCCGGATGTACCGCTGACGCGGTCATTGCCGCCTTGTGCAAACACGACACGGCTGGACAGGATATCCGCATCTGCGGTCCCTTCGGTCTTTAATCCGAAGGGGATATCCCGATCTCCCCGTTCAAACAACGACCAGTGATTATCTTCCAGCCGGTTCGACTTGATCGAATAATTCGTAATGACATCGAATATACCGAGCACACTCTTGCGCACAAATTCGACGTTCTCCACATTCTCCGCAATGGTAACACCCTTGTCATTGACCAGTGCCAGTGTTCCATCCGACAGCTGATAAGCGCTGTATCCCTTTGCCTTGCCATCCAGACGCAGGATATCATTTCCTTCGCCGCCATCAACGCGGTTATAGCCATCCGAGACCCGGATCAGGTCATTTCCCCTGCCACCATCCAGCCAGTCATTGCCAGAGCCATCTTTCAGACGATCAGCATGATCTGTGCCGATAATAAAGGCGGGGGTTCCATCATGGTTAGATGTCGGAGAATCCTTGTCCTCAACCCAGATCTTATTGCGCAGTTTCTTTCCAAGATCAGAGACCACGACCACACTGTCGCGGTCTGTGAACTCATAAAAGCTGGATCCGCCGACCCGTTCAATCGCATTGCCGATTGCTCCGCTCAGATGTGCCGCCCAGGACCCGATATTCAGCAGAGAATCCACGGCCTGCGTGACGTCGGCAGCAGCATAGCTGGCATCAAACAGGATAAAATTGTCCGTGGTGCTGTCATAGCTGCGATCAGGGTTGGATAGCAGTGGGTCAGCATCATTAACCGCATCTTCGAAGGTGGCGTGGTTACCGGCCGCACGGAAAACAACATCGTTTTCATGCCCGATGTTCAGCACCCGGTCGTCCTCATCATAAATGACCGGAGCAGCATGCGCGACATAATCGGAATTGGCAAAGAAGCCACCGGCCAGCGTATCCGCGTAGCGGGCCATGATATTGGTATATCCACCACCAAGGCTGTACCCGGTAACCAGCACATCATTGCCATCCAGTCCCAGAGATTTGGCATAAGTCCGGATTGTCGCCAGGACCGGGGCCATGGCCGTATGCATCTCACCGCTATTAAGCTGGGCATAGTCCAGAATATCGACGACAGAATTGGTCCCCGGGAATACCAGACCAAGGCCAATGACGTTTCCGGCAGCATCCTTTTGCTGGAATAATGACAGCTGTGGCCCGGAATCGACATTGCCACTAATCGGGCTGATCAGCTTGATGTATCCATCATCATCAATCATATCAGCGGAAAATCCTGCCATATCCGGGCTCAGCCCACTCCATCCGGCTGGCAATGAAAAGTCCTTTGGACTGTCAAGCGCATTTCCGACCAGATCAAGAACCTCCGAATCCGTCAGGCCGGCTGCCGAGTTCACCATGCCACGAATTGACAACGTATGTGTCAGGCTGGCCAGATTCGCAGATTCGGCACTGCTGTATCCCTTATAGTTGAAAATACCCATTTCACCTCCAATACGCGGAACGATAACACCGGGATAATGCGCCGATTATCAGACAAATGGAACATATAAACTTCTGTCTGCGCCATCTGGTGCAGGACACGGTGGCAGTAACATGTGCAGCGGCTTTGTTGCGCAAATTTGGTGACAGGCAGATTACCCTTGGACGGATTCACTCAACTGGTTCTGTAACCGGTATGCTAATTCTTGATTGCCCTGATCAGGGTCAGCCTTATGATCAGCCCTATCTGAGTAATCCATTTTGATTGTTAGGGCATGTTGACAAATGTTGTATCCATATCCGGATACAGGCGATGTCGATGAAACTTGCGGCGGTTTTGTTGTGGCGGGTTGCCAGCCGCTGTGATTTTTTCAGCTTGTTGAAGCAGTGCTCGACCATGTTGCGCAGGGTGTAGATGGTCATGTCCACGGTCTTTCGGACCTTGCGCATCAGTCTCACCGACACAGCATTGCGACCCTCCACATCGTCCCGGACATTATCAGAGCCATAGCCCTTGTCCGCCACCAGAACGGCAGGTTGCGCCAGGTTGTCGGTTATCACGAGATCGTTGCCGGAGCCGGTGTAGTCGGGATCCTGCCCCGGTGTGAGGCTGAACCGCCCCGTGTTTACCCCAGAGTAAAGCCCTCAAAGGATGAGCCCTATGGGGAAGCAGAGCTTCACCCCCGGCTAAAGGGGATGGCTACGCGAACGCTGTGTAGGGGCTGTTCCGAGAGAACTGCGCCGGTAACGCCACCGATGGCCCTGACCCGGAAATGTAATGGTCCGGTCCTCATATTATGAGACCTTGTTTCAGAATCACCCGCGAGA
>JBKEAB010000043.1:0-6437 GCA_047971845.1 Paracoccus sp. (in: a-proteobacteria)
AGGTCGTGCAGGTTGGAAACGACGGAACGGCTACCATGTCAGAAGCAGAGTAGAGGCAAAGATGCGCTGCATGAAAGCTTTCGGTGACCGCATCGCCGCAAGAGACCCCGACCGCCAAACCGCTGAAATCCACATCCGCGTCGCCCTCATCAACCGCTTCAACGCCCTCGGAACCGCCAAGATCGTCCGCGTGGCCTGAAGCCCAGGGGGAAGGGGCTCACGTCTCAAACAGGAGTTCTGCAACAATGCCGTCCGGGAAGGACATGTCCCACGAACACAAAAATACCCGTCCCGCAGATCGCGGAACGGGCCTTCCCAGCTTCAGGCTGCAGATACCGTCGGGATCAGCTGTCCAGGAAATTTGGCTGGCCGTTTGAGGCCGAAAGCCCGCCATCGACCGGCAGAATCACGCCATTGACGAAAGCTGCGTCCGGTCCGACAAGGAAGGCGATCACGCTGGCAACTTCTTCAGGCTCGACAAGGCGACCCATGGGAATACGGCGGTTGAGGGCGTCCATTGCCGCAGGTATCTGCTTCAGGCCATCTGCAAGTGGTGTGTTGGTGGTGGTGGGAGCAACTGCGTTCACGCGCACGCCCTCCTTGCCAAGATCCAGTGCCATGCCCTGTGTCAGTAGCGTAACGGCACCTTTTGATGCGTTATAACCATACATGGCCCAGTCGCCGCGCATTCCCGAAACCGAGGATACGTTGACGATATTTCCCCGGGATTCCCGCAATGCAGGCAAGGCGGCCAGTGACATGTGGCGCAGCCCGCCGACATTCACGGCCAGCATGGATTCGAAATCCTCATCGCTGAGCATATCCGGGGTGCCCGGATTTACGATACCGGCATTGTTGACCAGAACGTCAATACGCCCGAAGGCTTTCATTGCTGCGTCGATAACTGATTGTGCATCGGTTTTTTTCGACACGTCGCCGGGCATGACAATGCTGCGTCCGAGGCCGATTTCAGCCGCAACACTTTCCAACGGAGCAACCTGACGACCATTCAGGACGACATGATAACCGTCCCGTGCAAACCGCAGTGCAGTGGCTTTGCCGATACCTGAGCCGGCACCGGTGATGATGGCTGTTCTTTCTGTGGACATTGCTTTCTCTCCTTCAACGGAAATTATCCATGCCGATATAAAAGGGAAAAAACGCAATACGACATGGCCTGTCTGGACAATAACCTGAGGCTTTCAGGCCGGATTTAAAGGCCGGTGCCTCGAGGGCAGGATGCTGACGTCACGTCGCTTGTGAAGGAAGGTGCTGTGGTCTTGCTTGATCTGATTGCATGAAGCGGACCGTTGCAGTCGCTAACATCGGACTGTTAGCGCAACCTGTCGTTGCCGATTGATGCGCCTCTGCTAAGACCACATCAGATATTGTTTCTGGGGGATGTCATGAAGGCCACGAATACCGTCAAGAAAATTCTCGCTAATTATGAAGGCGAAAACCCCGGCGTAAAGGGTAACCTTTGCCGGATGCTGATGCATGGAAAGCTGGGCGGGACCGGCAAGATGATCATCCTGCCGGTCGATCAGGGCTTCGAGCATGGTCCGGCTCGCAGCTTTGCGCCGAACGCTCCCGGTTATGATCCCCATTATCACTATAAACTGGCGATTGATGCCGGCCTGAATGCTTATGCTGCGCCGCTCGGTATGCTGGAAGCCGGTGCCGATACCTTTGTCGGGCAGATACCGACAATTCTGAAGATGAATTCAGCAAACAGCCTGATGTCCGATACGGCCGGCAAGAACCAAGCGGTGACGGCGTCTGTTGCAGATGCCCTGCGGCTTGGCTGTTCGGCAATCGGCTTCACTATCTATCCGGGGTCGGATATGGCGCTCGACATGTTCGAGGAAATTTCCGAACTGCGTGCCGAGGCCGCTGCTGTCGGTATCCCGACCGTGATCTGGTCATATCCGCGTGGTGAGGCAATCAGCAAAGACGGGGAAACGGCTATTGATATTGCTGCCTATGTCGCCCAGATCGCGGCATTGCTGGGCGCTCATGTCATCAAGATCAAGCTGTCGACCGACCATCTGGAAAACAAGGATGCAAAAAAGGTCTATCAGGCGCAGAAGATTGATATCTCCACCCAGGCGAAGCGGGTTCGGCATTGCATGGATGCAGCCTTTGGTGGTCGTCGTATCGTCGTGTTTTCGGGCGGGGCTGCCAAGGGGGCCGATGCTGTCTATGATGATGCGCGTGCCATTCGTGATGGGGGGGGCAATGGTTCGATCATCGGCCGTAACAGCTTTCAGCGAAGCCGTGAGGATGCACTGGCAATGCTCGGTAAGCTGGTTGATATCTATAAAGGTCGTGATTAAAGACATATGTCTGCACGAGACTGAACCGGGGGCACCTACCTGTATCCCCGGAATACTCTGCCCGGCATGAAGGGGGGTGGCCATTGGCCATCCCTTTTTACATGAAGGATTATCGGCGATATCTCTGCTTTTTGTCGATTTTTCCTGATCGGTTCCGCTGTGGTCTTGCGTGCAGATCGGTGCAGCCTTAGAAGGTGCGCGGTTTCAACCCCCTCTTGCAGGGTGATTGGAGGAACAGCATGCCCTTGCTGGTGATGAAATTCGGCGGTACTTCGGTTGCCGATCTCGACCGGATCCGCGGCGCGGCCCAGAAGGTCAGACGCGAGGTCGAACGTGGATATGACGTGATTGTCATTGTCAGCGCCATGTCGGGCAAGACCAATGAACTGGTTGGCTGGGTTGAGCAGACCTCACCACTGTTTGATGCCCGTGAATATGATGCGGTGGTCAGTTCGGGCGAGAATGTAACTGCCGGCCTGATGGCCCTGACCCTTCAGGAAATGGATGTGCCGGCACGGTCCTGGCAGGGCTGGCAGGTTCCGATTAATACGACCGCGCAGCATTCTGCGGCACGGTTCATGTCAATCCCGCGTGAAAATATTGATCGCAAATTCGAAGAAGGCATGAAAGTGGCCGTGGTCGCAGGTTTCCAGGGTGTTGGTGAGGACGGACGCATTACTACGCTGGGCCGGGGTGGATCGGATACCACCGCAGTGGCCTTCGCCGCAGCCTTTGGGGCGGAACGTTGTGATATTTATACCGATGTCGACGGGGTATATACGACTGATCCGCGGATTACATCAAAGGCACGCAAGCTGAACCGGATCGCCTTTGAAGAGATGCTGGAACTTGCCAGTCTGGGGGCAAAGGTCCTGCAAACCCGTTCGGTTGAACTGGCAATGCGCTATAATGTTCGTCTTCGGGTGCTGTCCTCTTTTGAGGAAACCAATGAAAACTCCGGCACTCTGGTCTGCGATGAGGATGATATCATGGAATCGAAAGTCGTCTCTGGCGTTGCATTTTCGCGCGACGAAGCCAAGATCACGCTGGTTACGGTCGAAGACCGTCCGGGCATTTCCGCTGCTATCTTTGCGCCGCTGGCCGAAGGCGGGGTCAATGTTGACATGATTGTCCAGAACATTTCGGAAAAGGCCTTCGAAAGCGGTTCCAGATCGGTGACGGACATGACCTTTTCCTGTCCGATCAACCAGGTTGAGCGTGCCAAGAAGGCAATGGAAGATGCACGCCAGGCTGGCCAGATTCAATATGATGACCTGATTGTTGATACCGATGTGGCCAAGGTCAGCGTGGTTGGTATCGGTATGCGGTCCCATGCTGGTGTCGCAGCGCGTATGTTCCGGGCACTTGCTGATGAAAATATTAACATCAAGGTGATCTCGACATCGGAAATCAAGATTTCGGTGCTGATTGATCGTAAATACATGGAGCTGGCCGTGCAGGCGTTGCATGATGCGTTTGAACTGGAAAAGTCCGCGTGAATGCACGTGGGCGTGACGTGATTGGCAGGGGTGATGCCGAACCGCAATGACAGTGATTCCCGTAAGCTGCTTCGGCGGCTGCGCGATACTCTGGCCGCGCCCGGCGGCAGTCAGGACCGACTGGACCAGATAACCCATCACATTGCCGATTCGATGGGGACGGAGGTTTGTTCAATCTATCTGTTCCGTGATGCAGATACGCTGGAACTGTGTGCATCCGAAGGCCTGAAGGCCGAATCCGTTCACAAAACCCGCCTCAGATTGGGTGAAGGGCTTGTTGGGCGGGTTGCCCGCACGGGGCGCCACGTCAATACCGCCAATGCGCCGGCGGAAC
Source organism: Paracoccus sp. (in: a-proteobacteria) (assembly GCA_047971845.1). Lineage (GTDB taxonomy): Bacteria > Pseudomonadota > Alphaproteobacteria > Rhodobacterales > Rhodobacteraceae > Paracoccus. Next base: position 4,170 of record JBKEAB010000043.1, read on the forward strand.
CGGGTTTCCGTTTCATGCCCGAGACCGGTGAGGAGGTTTATTCATCCTTTCTCGGGGTGCCTATCCAGCGGGTGGGTGACAAGCTGGGTGTTCTGGTTGTGCAGTCTCGTGAAGCACGTCAATTCACCGAAGATGATGTCTATGGGCTGGAGGTCGTTGCCATGGTTCTGGCCGAAATGGCCGAATTGGGTGCGTTTCTGGGAAATGCCGAAGACGCACTACCTCTGGCACATCGCTTTCCCAGCTTCTTTCGTGGCTCCGGTACCCAGGAAGGGGCCGCGGAAGGACATGTCTGGCTGCATGAACCGCGTGTCGTTGTCGCCAATCCGGTTGGTGACGATCCGCAGCGGGAAAGGGAAAAATTGCACGAGGGGGTGCAGACGCTGCGTTCGCGTGTCGATTCGATGCTGGCTGATGCCGATATGGGCGAAGATGGCGATCATGCGCAGGTTCTGGAAACCTACCGTATGTTTGCCCATTCACGCTCATGGCTGAAACGGATGGAAGAGGATATTGATCTGGGGTTGTCAGCAGAAGCTGCTGTTGAAAAGGAACAATCACAGGCACGGGCACGTCTGGAAATGGCGGCTGATCCTTATCTGCGTGACCGGTTGCATGATCTGGATGACCTGTCCAACCGGTTGCTGCGGATCCTGACCGGGCAGGGTAGCGATACCGGGGCTGAAATGCCTGAGGACCCGATTCTGGTGGCCCGGAATATCGGACCGGCCGATTTGCTGGATTATGGGCGCAAGCTGAAGGGGGTTGTGCTGGAAGAGGGCAGTGTTGGCAGCCACGCGGCAATTGTTGCTCGGGCGCTGGCCATTCCTCTGGTTATCCATGCCAGTCGCATTACCTCGGAAGCGCTGAACGGTGATGCGATCATGATCGATGGTGAGGCCGGTGTTGTTCACTTGCGACCGGAAGATAGTGTTGCTGCTGCGTTTCGCGACAAGATCGCCATGCAGGCCGAAGCGCAATCACGCTATGCCGGGCTGCGGGATATTCCGGCCCTTTCAATCTGTGGAGAAAAAATTGAACTGTATATGAATGCCGGGCTGATGGCTGATCTGCCCAGCATGGAGGATTCGGGTGCGGAAGGCGTCGGCCTGTTCCGGACTGAATTGCAGTTTCTGACCCGTACCCGCGTGCCGCGCCGGTCTGAACTGGCAGCGCTTTATACGCGGGTGATGGAAGCGGCCAGAGGCCGTCCGGTTATCTTTCGGACACTGGATATCGGGTCGGATAAGGTACTGCCGTATATGAAACCTCAGGATGAACCAAACCCGGCGATGGGCTGGCGGGCGATCCGGGTCGGGCTGGATAAGCGTGGTGTGCTCCGGATGCAGCTTCAGGCACTGATCCGTGCGGCTGTCGGGCGTCCCCTGCACGTGATGTTTCCGTTTATTGCCGAGCCATCGGAATTTGATGCTGCACGCCGGATGCTGATGGAGGAAGTGGCACGTGAACAGCGGCTTGGGCACAGGCTGCCGGATGATATTCGTGTCGGAGCCATGCTTGAGACCCCTTCGATGGCCTTCGCTCCGGATAATTTCTTCAGGTCTTGCGATTTTGTTTCAATCGGCGGAAATGATCTCAAGCAGTTTTTCTTTGCTGCCGACAGGGAAAATGAACGTGTCCGGAGACGCTATGATACCTTGAGCGAGCCGTTTCTGGCACTGCTGGAACAGATTGTCGCACGCTGTAACAAAGCAGATGTGACATTGTCCTTTTGCGGTGAGGACGCTGGACGCCCGGTTGAGGCGCTGACATTTGCTGCGCTCGGGATCAGGCGGTTATCCATGCGGCCTGCATCTATCGGACCGGTCAAGCATCTGATCCGTCAGGTCAGCTTGGAAGAACTGCGTGGAGTGATTAACGAGGCCCGTGATGCCCGCAGGCCCATCCGTCGTGCGGTCACGGAATTTCTGGCCCGATCATGACATATGTGCCAGGTCCCTGATGTTACAACAGGAGGGGGTATGAATGGATTGTGAGCGCCCAAACGCCTTGGATTTTGTAGGAGATTTGGGGAGGCGGATAGGTTTCAGGCTGGATGTGCGTTTAGGGCATTGTGACCCTGTACAGGAACTCAGCTTTCACCTGTTTCCGAACAGCCCCCATAAGGCCCGGGTTTGCCCGGTGATCTTGGATAGGAGCTTGGTTTGGCCGTTCACGCCTCGTATGGGGCTCCGCCTCCTTGAGCAGGGAGCATAGCCATAGGCTTTATCGGTGTCGATTTTCATTCCAATTCCTTCACGATCTGCC
>JBKEAB010000044.1:0-2808 GCA_047971845.1 Paracoccus sp. (in: a-proteobacteria)
ATGCCGCCCTTGGTCCGGCCGGCGGGATCGCCCCCCTTTTTCACCGCCCGGCTGGAGGCCGCGCGGTGGGCTTTCAGATAAGTCGCGTCGATCATAATCGTCTTGTGTTCGGCGCCCTCGGCAGCCAGGCCCATCAGGATGCGGGCGAAGACACCGTTCTCGCTCCAACGTTTCCAGCGGGTGTAGAGCGACTTTGCCGGGCAGTATTCTTGCGGCGCATCGCACCTTCGCAACCCATTGCGATTGATAAAAATTATTCCACTCAGAACACGCCGGTCATCAACGCGAGGTTAACCGTGCGACTTCGGGAAGAAGGGCTTCAGGCGCACCATCTGGGCGTCGGTCAGCCAGTAAAGATTGCTCATCGATCAGATCTCCTTGCAGAGCCTGAATCACGACAAAGGCGCAAAATCAATGGGTCTGGAGCCTAGGGACGAGATGCTGGAAGAACCGCTGTAGATGGCGATGGGTTGAGAAAATCTTTACCGGCGATCCCCGCTCGCTGGCGATATAGCTCAGGTTCACCGTCCGGGCGCCGATCATACCCGTGATCAGCAGGTGTCAGCGTCTCCAGCCGGCTCCGATATGCGGCGATAGTTTTTCGGTGAGGGCGGCGCATAACTATCCGGCGATCCTGTGTGCAAGTCAGATCCCGTCAGAAAGGCACCTTTCCTCGCCCTCAACCACCTCTGTGCCGTGTAGTGTGTCAGGGCTTCAGCGTGACCCGCCCCTGAGCGGAACGGATTTCGATCCCACGTAAACGGGATAGCTGGATTGTCGATAGCGGCAGCGCGATATTCAGGACATCGACTTGGGGATTGGCTGGCATGTGCGATTCCGGGCTGTTGGGAAGAGGAGGATGCCCCAGCAGGATCAGTCGCAGAATACCATCATCATCAGGGCGCAGCTGGTCCGATAGTTGGGCACGTTCGGTGATCAGTTCCAGATCCCACCACCCCTTATAGGGGGCAAAGGCCCGGACAACCAGTAGTTTGCCTTCACTCAGGGGGAGCATTCCGACTGACAGAATTTGTGGAACAGGCTGGCGCAAATCATCGGCCCTGGTATCATTCCAGCCGTCACGAGGTTCCAGTGTAGTGGGCGCACTAGATCTGCCCCAGCCCAAGGGGTTCAGTCCACTATCCCCGCCAAGCCGGGAACAGCCACTGACAGCAAGGATGATACCCAGGGTCAGGGCAATGGTTGCGATGCGCATGTTCTCTCCACCGTATATCACTGCGTCAGTGATAGGCGATCACCGGGTGCGGCGCAAAGGCTCTTTGACGTTTTGCTTTTGCCGCGTTAGCAGATACGTGCTGTCAAGGAGATGCGACATGGCCACGGAGGCCTTTGAAGATATTGTTGAGACCTTTGAGTTCCTTGATGACTGGGAGGATCGCTATCGTCACCTGATTGAGCTTGGCAAGGCAATGCGGGTCATGGATCCTGCCTTGCAGACTGCCGCCAGCAAGGTTGATGGCTGTGCCAGCCAAGTCTGGATCGTTCCGGCGACGGATGGTGGCCGCTTTGACTTCATCGGTGACAGCGATGCATTGATTGTGCGTGGTCTGGTTGCCGTTGTGCATGCCCTTTATGCCGGATTGCCCGTTGCCGAAGTTGCCAGTGTTGATGCCGTTGCCGAATTGCGTCGGCTGGGGCTTGAGGAACATCTTTCGGCGCAACGTTCGAACGGGTTACGCGCAATGGTGGCACGCATTCGCGAACATGCCACTGCGGCGGTGTAGTTTCAGGCAAAAAGCCGGTAAAGAAATACGGCTGTCATTCCAAAACCGATCAGGGCGATCAGCCCGCGTAGTAATGGCATCGGGATACGCCGGGCAACTGGTGCACCGGTAAATCCGCCAAGAATGGTGCCGAGGCTCATCACGATGGCCAGCCCCCAGACGATTTTTCCGCCTGATGCAAAGATGGCCAGAGATACCACCGATAATGCAAAGCTGAGCCAGCATTTCAGCCCGTTCATCATATGCAGATTGGTCATGCCCCACATCGAGAACAGTGCGAGGAGCACGATGCCCAGCCCGCCGTTGAAGAACCCTCCGTAGATGGCGACGGGAACCATTGTGCCTGCACCATAAGCGGTCACGGCTCCACGCCGACGGGCTGCCCATTCCCGTATCTGGGGTCCGTTCAGAAAGACCAGTGTTGCCGCCAGAAGCAGAAAGGGGATGAGTACGGTAAAGGCTGCATTCGATGATACCAGCAGCAAAAGCGAGCCCACTGCTCCGCCAAGCATGGTCCAGCCGGTTAGGCGCAACAAGAGCGACCGGTCAATTTCGGCAATATCGTGGCGAAACCCGATTGCAGCGGACAGGTATCCTGGCATGGCCGCCACGGTTGATGTGGCATTGGCGGCGATTTCGGGAACCCCGGCAAAGACCAGTGCGGGGAAGGTGATGAAGGTTCCTCCGCCCGCAATCGCGTTCAGAAGACCGCCAAAGAAGCCTGCAAGGAAGATTAGAATCAGATCAGCCATGCTGTGCAGGCTGACATGGTGCAAGGATTTGGGAAAGCTGTAATTTTCGGAGTTCTTGGTAGGGTATCATCCCCTAGGTTGTGTGGGCTCTTGGGATTCCCTTGGGAATTCTGGTTCTCTGCTCCGGTAGCAGGGAGATTTGCCATGGGACCGCTGGAACGGCTGATCTTGTCCGATCGTCAATGGGATCGGATCTCCGCCCATATCATTGGCGACGGGCGTATGCGTGGCAGCAGTGGCCGCGACAACCGTATGTTTGTAGGCGGTGCTGTGGATCGTGCGCAGGGGTTCGCCATGGCGCGACCTGCCGG
>JBKEAB010000045.1:0-1791 GCA_047971845.1 Paracoccus sp. (in: a-proteobacteria)
CAGGACATGACGACGCACGGCAATCGGCTGGCTCAGAAAGATACAGTCTCATAAAATTGTCGCTTGGATATAGTCGTGACATCTGGTCGTGGGCAGCCACCAAATGAAACGGCCCGAAGCGCATAACTCCGGACTGTCATCTGTCGAATCTGTCTTTCGTTGCTAGGGCAGAATGCGCCGCTTGGCTTTCGGCCTCTTCCTCTTCACCCGGCAGCCATCCGGCGCATTCCAGGGCAGCAACTTGGCATATTCCGCACGTGGCTTCTTGTTCGCGATCTGGTCCAGCACCCAAAGCAGATAGCGATATGGATCGACCGAGTTCAGCAGGCAGGTCTGGATCAGCGAGAACAGAACGGCCCATGCCTTTTCGCCAAGATCGCTGCCGATGAACAAAGAATTCTTGCGTGCCAGTATCGGCGGCTTGACAATCTTTCGACGTTATTATTGTTGAGCTCCAGCCTCCCATCGTTGAGGAAGCGTGACAGACCTTGCCACCGTTAAAGCGCATAGCTGATTGCCTTGCCCATGCCACCTTTCTCAAGATGATGAGGCTGATATTGGTGAAGCTGACGGCAAATCTCATCCATGATAGGCTTGGTTAATCGCTGTCGGACCCGCCTTCGCACGCGTGGCGACGATCCTCTGATCGGCTCCTCGATCCGATACATCCGGCTGATCAACTGGATCAGATCATCGGTATGCTTCGTCTTGTTGTAGTTATATTCTCGACGAAGTATCGGCGGCAATGCGCCCAGCATTCCGCTGAAATAATATCGGCGAGCGCCGTGCTTGGCTCGCCTAATTTGTTGAACACGGACGCACCATCATGCTGCACCGTCAACCGGCGCCCGCCGAGCAAGTCGGCAACAACTTTTTGCGTCAACGACGGGTAAACATGGTAAACGACCGCCGGGGGCAGTCCTTCGCCATATCCATGCCCGTCACGGGCGATGGCCACGAGATCACGATGCGCGACCTTTCCCCTGCCGTTGATCTGCCGGTGAGCGACCGACGCATCCATGTGAAGAACGGTGCTTTCATCCAGTATGTGCTTTTCAAGCAGATCATAGATCGGCACCAGGGCTTGCCCCGCGAGCTTGTTGACATTGCGCGCAAGCGTCGAACGCTGGATATTCACGCCCGCCTGCCACGCGACACGCTCTTGCTAGGCGGGATCGACATTCGAGATTCACAAACGGCGTGATGTCTGATTCATGGGGTTCCGTGTTGAGGCGCGGAGCGGATGATGGGGATCAAACGGTACGAACTAAGCGAGGCGCAGTGGGCGAAGGTTGCGCCGTTGTTACCGGGGAAGGTGAGTGATCCAGGCCGGACGGGATCGGATAACCGTATGTTCGTGAACGGATGTTTGTGGGTTCTGCGTTCCGGCGCACACTGGTGCGACCTGCCGGAACGCTATGACCGCTGGAAGACGGTGTACCGACGCTTCAGCCGCTGGTGCCATGCTGGCGTCTGGGAGCGGGTGTTCGACACGCTCACTGCCGACCGGGACAGCCAGTATCTGATGATCGACAGCACCATCGTCTGGACCTGTCCCGGAATTGTTCTGGTCGGGTGCTCATGTTATGCGGCCTTGTTTTCGCAGGCCACGGGTGATTTCCAGCCGAGGGCTGAGTGTTTTCTGCGCGGGTTATAGAAGCCGTTGATGTATTCGAAGAGTGCGATCTCGACCTCGCGCCGGGTTCGCCAGTCGCGGCGCCAGACCAACTCGGCCTTCAGCGATTTGAAGAAGCTTTCGACGGCTGAATTGTCGTAGCAATTGCCTTTCCC
>JBKEAB010000046.1:0-13459 GCA_047971845.1 Paracoccus sp. (in: a-proteobacteria)
AGACTTTCACATCAAAGGGAATCCCAAGAGGCCACAGAACCTAGGGTCAGTTAATACTATTGTTACTTCCGTATCAGTGCTATCTTACTGTAATGAATGAAATAAGCGAAGAGCAGCATGAAGTAATCCGCCCGTACCTGCCGGGGCCGTGTCGCGGAAGTGGTGGAAATTCGAGGGCGGCGTAATCTCCGGGTGAGTTCACAACTACCCAACGGTGGTAGCAACTGCCAGGGAGATCACGCCATGAACCAGATTACTGACACGCGGAGGATTCCGCTACTGGCTGACGAAGCCGTGTTCGACCCGATTGAGTATCGTCTGCGGTCGAACATCCGCGCCACTATTGAGGCGGTGTTCGGGGAGGAACTCGCTAAATTTCTCGGTCGCATCCGTTACATCCGCGGCGGCAGTCAGACGAAGGGTTCTCGCTATAGGCACCGAGGTCGACAACTCACCGGAACTTTCGGGACCGAGACGCTGCAGGTTCCGTGCGCCCGGATCGAGAACGTGGACGGCAGAATCTCCGTCGCGCCCTGATCTGATGCATGATCGGAACAGGACCATGTAGAGGTCCATTGGCATCAAATTATCTGATGGGAAATTGCATCTTTCCTCCTGTTTTTTTGATAAATTAACAACTATCCAGTATTTGAAATTACATGCAGCGCGGGAAATTTTTTATTGTTTCGAACGAAACAGAACAAATCACAGCGTAATTTCAGGAAATTTCGGCCGAATCTTGCCAAGGGAGGTGCCGCAAAGTAATTAATGAATGCAGTCCCCTGTTCTTTTAGTCAACTTTAGCGTGTTGGGGGGCAATGTGAATCGCCACTCTTCACACGTATGGTGTATGACCCTCTAAGTTTGAGTGAGGTGTAGTTATGAAGCACGAGGTTGACGTGCATGTTGGCACGCGGATCCGTCACCGCCGCTGGCTGATTGGCATGACACAACAGCAACTGGCGGATCAGGTTGGAATCAAGTTCCAGCAGATCCAGAAATATGAAACCGGGGCAAATCGTGTCTCGGCATCGCGTTTATGGGATATTTCTAAAGCATTGGATGTACCGGTCAGCTTCTTTTTTGAAGGGCTGACAGATGGGCGTGCTGCCGCTTCGGTGGAAGATGACGTCCTGACGAACAAGGAAGCCTTGCAACTGGTTCGGGCGTATTACGCAATGCCCGAGGCGCAGCGCAGACAGATATTCGAACTGGCCCGCGTGCTGTCGCACGCAGCCTGATACGATTGGCTGTTCCCCTTGCCCGCACCGGGTTAGATAAGGCGCAGGCAAGGGGGTAATATGCAGGATACTCAGATTTTCGATACCGCAGCCGCAATGGCTGATGCGGCAAGACAGCAAACGCTTCCCTTGTTCCGCAGTATAGGGTTGCAATCAGATAACAAGCTTGCAGCAGGTTTCGACCCGGTCACACAGGCTGACCGGGACAGCGAGCGTGTCATGCGTGCAATCCTGGCCGAAAAACGACCGAAAGATGCAATCCTGGGCGAGGAATTCGGTTTTACAGCCGGCACCTCGGGGCTGACATGGGTTCTTGACCCTATTGACGGCACCCGCGCCTTTATATCCGGAGCACCCAGCTGGGGCATCCTGATCGGACTGAGAAACGGATCTGGTCCTGTTTACGGTATCATTGATCAGCCTTTTACAGGGGAACGTTTCGAAGGCGGTCTGGGCCGGGCACGCGTCACCGGACGCGATGGTGAACGCCCCTTATCGGTTCGGAAGGATGTGCCCCTGTCAGGTGCAATCCTGCTGAGCACCTACCCCGAGATCGGGACCGAACAGGAACGGCTGGCCTTTCAGCGCGTGGCAGGTCAGGTGCAGCTGACCCGTTATGGTCTGGATTGTTATGCTTACGGATTGCTTGCCCTCGGCATGGTCGACCTGGTTATTGAAGCCGGGCTTCAGCCTTACGATATCATGGCCCCGATTGCCGTAGTGGAAGCGGCGGGAGGGATCGTGACTGACTGGCAAGGAGGCCCAGCCCATGAGGGCGGACAAGTCATTGCCGCAGCAACTCCGGAAATTCACGCAGAAGCGCTGACCCTTCTGGCCGGTTAAAGCAATTTTTCTTTAATCTGTAACATATCTGGCTCTGCCAAGCAGTGATGCATTTGCCTTGTGTGAACAGACCGAAGTCATCAACCTTGATACAACGAATAACAATGCCGTTGTCGAAGAATTCTTCGGTCCTGACAAACATCCGGCCGTTGTAAATTATCCCACCGCAATATGTTGAATTTGAACGGCATCCCGCCACTTTGCAGTCACTCCGAAAGACCTGCTACACTCTTGGGCCAAGCCAGGCGGCAATGGTTTTCAATCCCTGCGTCCGAAAAGCCGTTCTATATCCGTCAGTGATAATTTGACCCATGTCGGGCGGCCATGGTTGCACTGGCCGGAACGTGGAGTACGTTCCATTTCTCGCAAGAGAGCGTTCATTTCATCCGCCGTCATGCGACGTCCTGAACGAACTGAACCATGGCATGCCATGGATGACAGAACTGCATCTACACGTGCGCGAAGCCGGTCAGATACACCCTGTTCTGCCAGATCATCGGCAATATCGTGGATCAGGGCTGCTGCATTCAGCTTACCAAACAGGGCCGGAATTTCGCGTACAGCAACGGCACCACCACCAAATGCCTCAATCACCAGCCCCAATGCTGCCAGATCATCGGCAACGGAAAGCAGCCTACCTGCGTCATCTTCGGGCAGATCGACAATTTCGGGAATCAGCAAAGACTGGCTGGAAATGCCGTTCTCCTCAGCCAATGTCTTCAGCCGTTCATATACCAGCCGCTCATGTGCTGCGTGCTGGTCGACAATGACCATGCCATCCCTGGTCTGGGCAATAATATAGTTTTCATGAACCTGCGCCCGTGCCGCGCCAAGGGGGGCATCCTCCGGCACTGGATTATCCGGGACTGGTTCCATCCGTGCAGAAGGGGCCTCAGCAAAGCCGCCAAAAGCAGGGGCCGGAGCCTGTGCCGTATAGGCTGCCTGCATGGCTGAGCGGGATGGGCGATAATCCATCTGATAGCGTGGATGAGCAGTTGTTGCCAAAGGTTCTGGCCGGAATGCCGCCAGCGTGGCTGTACCAACCGTATCCGAGGCCCGTCGTGATGCATCCGCCAGCGTATGCCGCAGCGTTGATACCACCAGTCCCCGGACCAGATCCGGTTCGCGAAAGCGGACCTCGGCCTTGGCCGGATGCACATTCACATCGACAAAATGCGGATCACAATCGACAAACAGCACTGCCGCTGGATACCGGCCTGATGCCAATACATCGAAGTAACCTGCCCGTAGCGCCCCCGTCAGCAGTTTATCCCGCACCGGACGGCGGTTGACAAAAACATGCTGCGCGACAGCAGCACCACGGGAATAGGTTGGCAACGCTGCAAAACCGGTCAGACGCACATCCTCGCGCTCGGCATCAATCCGCACGGCGTTATCAATGAATTCGCGACCCATGACACGGGCCAAACGGGCATGAAGTGCATCGAACAGATCGCCCTGTTCGGCATCGGCACGAAAAATCACCCGGTCATTATCAGACAGGATAAAAGCAACCGAAGGCTCTGCCATGGCAAGACGCCGGATCACATCGGTTATGGCCTGAGTTTCAGCCCGCTCACTTCGCAGAAACTTCAGCCGGGCGGGCGTTGCAAAGAACAAGTCCCGCAATTCGACCACTGTTCCGCGATTAGCGGGCGCCGGTCGGACCGGATCAGTACGGCCACCCGTGACCCGGATTTCCGCCCCTTCTTCTTTTCCGGCACGGGAGGTAATACTCAGCCGTCCGACGGCCCCCAGCGATGGCAATGCCTCACCCCGGAAGCCGAAACTGTGGATATTCAGCAGATCCGTCCCATCAATCTTCGAAGTGGCATGACGTGACAAGGCAAGAGGCAGGTCTCCGGGCGTCATGCCGCAACCGTCATCGACCACCCGGATCAGGGCCTTACCCCCCTGTGAGATGGTTACATCAATTCGTTCCGCTCCGGCGTCAAGCGCATTTTCCACCAGTTCCTTTACGGCCGAAGCAGGACGTTCAACAACTTCACCAGCCGCAATACGGTTGGCGATACTGTCATCAAGCTGCCGGATAACCGGGCGTATCTGGGGGATGTGATCATTCATGCCCCAATATCTAGCAAATTCAGATGTGGCTGAAAATGATTCGGCCTACCTTACTGTGTCACGCCCTCTGGTCGCCCTACCAGAACGAAGTACAACTGATCGGCTTGGAGTCTGTCACGCGTGATACGGGCCACATCCTCGGCCGTTACCGCCTCAACCTGCTGATTACGGGTCCGGGGATAATCAATGGGCAAGCCGATCAACTGCATCCCGGCCAAAATCCCCGCAATCTGGCCATTCCCGTTCCACCGCAACGGATATTCACCGGTCAGATATGTCTTGGCATCCGCCAGTTCCTTGTCACTGACCCCTTCCGACATACGCTTCCATTCAGCACGTACCAGATCAACGGCTTTTGCCGCAGATGCGTTTGAACTGGCCATTTTACCCTGCCAGCTGGCCCCATTTACCAGATTGACCAGCGACGTGTAGACGCCATAGCTCAGCCCCCGCTTTTCACGGATTTCTGTCATCAGGCGCGATGAAAAGCCACCGCCGCCAAGGATGTGATCGGCAATGACCGCAGCAAAATAATCCGGATGATCCAAAGCCAGTCCGGGTTGTGCAAAAAGGACCACTGTTTGCGGGCTGTCCCAGTCAATCACCTCAACCCCGCCCTTGGCCATGAACTCGGCATAGCCGGGCAGGGATATCGTGCCGGTTTCCGGAAGTTCGCCCAGGATCCGATCGACCAGTGCCCCGAGTTCTTCAGCCGTAATATCACCGGACGCCCCGACGATAACCCGGTCACGGGCAATCACGCGATTCTTGGCCTCAACCATATCCTGGGGCCCTAGGGACGAGACGGTTTCCGCCGTTCCCGAAATTGAACTGCCGTAAGGATGTGCACCCCAGACAGACCTGGCCAGAGCCTTGCCAGCAATTGCATTCGGATCGTTATCTTCGGTCCGGATGATGGACAGAACCTGTCCCTTGACCCGCATTACCGCATCTTCGGAAAAACTCGGGCGGGTCAGTGCGGCAGCAATCAGACCGGCGGCTTCTTCGCGATTTTCGCTCAGTAATTGTGCATCGACGGTCAGGGCATCATCACCAACGTCAAAGCTGATTCTGGCGCCCAGACTTTCAGTGGCAGCGGCAAACTGGACGGCATCCATATCGTCCGCGCCCTCCTCCAGTGTATGAGTCATCAGGTTGATTGCGCCGCGCTTGCCGGGTGCATCAAGGCTTGCCCCGCCCCGAAAGGCAATGCTCAGGGCCGTAAAGGGAATGGAATGATCCTCAACCAGCCATGCCTTGATACCGGATGGCGAGGTGACCTCCTGTATATCAGTTGTTGCTGCTGCAGGCAGTGCAATCAGGCTGGCAAGAAAAAGGGAAATGGCGCGAAGGATGCTCATTGGGTGACCTCTTCGGCTTCGTCGGCAAGTTCGGTTTGGGCGGATTCTGCAGGCATATCCCCGGCTGCCGGGGTAGAATCAGGTGGAATGCGGCTAATCTGAAGATCTTTTTCCGCTATGGTGGCCTGTGCCTCTTCGGAAAGTGGCTCGCCGGTTTTGACGGGCAGCAGCCAGCCGGTTACGGTCGCCGTGCTGCCCAGCACCAGATCGGCAGCATCCATGACATCATCAGCGTTGACCTTTGCCAGCAGATCAGGCCATTCGTTCACATCCTCAATACTGAGTCCCGTGGCCAGACCCTGCCCGTAATCATAGGCTCTGCCATGTGCCGAGTCCTGGTTATAAATCTGCGCCGCACGCACCTGTGTCTTGACCCGTTCCAGCTGCTTGGGATCCGGCCCGTCCTTGCGGAACCGTGTCAGAACCTTATCCAGTTCGGCCTCCGCCTCTTCTGGGGAAACGCCGTCAGCCGGGGCCATATACAGGCGGAACAACGTCGGATCGACGGCAAATCCATCATAGCCTGCCCCGGCAAACAGGGCCTTGCCGGTCATCACCAGTTCCTGACCCAGAACCGAGGTCTGCGGAGAGCCGCCCAGAAGTTCCGCCAGCACAGCAAGCGCAGCGGCAGTCTTCTGATCATCGGGATTCCGCTCCGGCACCAACACGCTGCGGATCATACGCGGTTGCGGAACGCGGGGATCATGCATGCTCATCCGGCGCGGTGCACGTTGATCAGGCTCCTGCGGGCGGGCAATGCGGGTTATGCCATCCTTGGCGGGAATCGGACCGTAATACAGTTCCGCCAGCTCACGCGCCCGGTCAGGTGTTACATCGCCCGCCAGTATCAGAATGGCATTATTGGGTGCATAATAGCGATCATACCATGCCAGTGCATCGGTACGGGTCAGGCCCATCATCTCGGCCCGCCAGCCGATTACCGGGCGGCCATATGGATGATTGAGATACTGGGCCGCATCGCGCTCCTCGCCAAAAAGCGCTGCAGGATCGCTGTCGGTACGCTGTGCCCGTTCCTCCAGGACGACTTGACGTTCTGCCTGCCAGTCCTCTTCACCGATACGCAGGTTAGCCATACGATCAGCTTCCATTTCCATGATTAGCGGCAACCGGTCCGAGGCAATCCGCTGAAAATAGGCCGTATAGTCATAACTGGTAAAGGCGTTATCCATCCCGCCATTGGCGATCACTGTCTTAGACAGCTCCCCGGGTTCCAGTTTCTCGGTGCCTTTGAACATCAGGTGTTCAAGGTAATGCGCCAGCCCGGTCTTGCCTGCCACCTCATCGGCGGAACCGACCTTGTACCAGACCATCTGCACCACAACCGGGGCGCGATGATCTTCGATCACCACGGTCTCCATACCGTTATCCAATGTGAAATGGCTGATACCTTCCGGCATTTCTGCAACGGCAGGGGTGGCCAGCATTGCGGCCAGACAAATTGCGCGCATCAACAATCCTTTCACGGGCAAGGCAGAATAAAAATGACTTCCCGAAACAACGACGACAAATCACGACCGGGTGACCGGACATGATGCCGCAGTTGTCCTGCGCCGGATTATTCTGTCAGCAACGGTGGTGGTGTCGGAGTCTTTGCCCCGGCCCGCTGCCAGCGTCGCTGTTCTGCCGGGCTGTCCAGCGTCATGGATTCATAAGCACGATAATAGACATCAGTCCGGGCCCATGTTTCCAGCAAGCGACGGGAACGCTTTGATCGCCAGGTTACATCCTCCTGAGCCAGTTGCTGCCGGATACCCGGGCTGACACCCAGACGCGAAGCATAGGTTACCAACGCCCCGTCGACTGCGCCAACCCCGCCTGGTGCCAGCCGTTGTGGATCACCGCCAAGCGCGGCAACCGCATCCCCCTTGGGATTCGGGTCCGTGATATTGCTGCCGCCCGGTGTCGGAGCGGGCAACTGGTTCAGGTCCGGCGGCATCGACAATTGGCGCGTCGGCACAATGGCGAATTCGTCAGGCGTGTCCTGCCCCGCCCGGATATTATGCAAAAGCGGGTCATTCGAACAGCCCGCAAGCGCCGCCGCCCCGATCAGTGTCCAGATTGCCCGCATTCAGGTCCCCCGTTTCTTGTCATTGCCTGTTTAGCCTTATTTCGCAGGCACGTCACGGGCCTTGTCAGTATCTTCATCCGCATGGTGCGGAGGCCATATGATCAAGCCGATTGCGCCGGCAAAAATCGTAATATCAGCAACATTGAAGCTGTAGGGATTTTGCCAGTCCGGCAACGACATGTTCAGAAAATCTGCCACTGCGCCATAGGTAAGGCGGTCAATCACATTCCCCAGTGCGCCCCCGATCAACAGCCCGGCGCAAAATTGCGTAAAACGGCCCGGACGTGTCCGGCGCACCCAAAGCCAGACCCAGAAACAGACCCCCAGTGCCATCCCGATCAGCAGCCAGCGCATCAGATCCTGAGAGGACGAAAATAGTCCGAAATTCACCCCCTGATTCCAAGCCATGCGCAGATTTACCCAAGGCGGAAAGACGTCAATTTCACGCACCCGGTCCAGCCGCAACACATGAACGACATAGTATTTGCTGATCTGATCCAGCAAAACCACCAGTGCCACAACCCAGCCCAACATATGCAGACCATTGGCCGGGACCGGGGCTGCCCCCTTGCCCCGCCGCACAGCCTGACCGCTGCCGGATATTTTCTTCACCTTGCTGCCAGAAGTCGTACCTGTCATCTTCCTGCCCATCAGTGACGGAAATGCCGCTGGCCGGTGAAGACCATGGCAAGGCCCCTCGCATCGGCTGCCGCGATGACTTCGGCATCGCGCATCGACCCACCCGGCTGGATCACGGCAACGGCCCCGGCATCGGCCAGTGCTTCAACCCCATCGGCAAAGGGGAAGAATGCATCGGATGCAACCACCGAGCCCGTGCTCAGCGGTAATGGCAGTGACAGGGCCTCTGCCATATCCTGAGCCTTGCGCTGTCCGATCCGGGTCGAATCGACACGGCTCATCTGTCCGGCTCCGATACCGACGGTTGCCAGGTCCCTAGCGTAAACGATTGCATTGGATTTTACATGCTTGGCGACCTGCCATGCGAACAGAAGATCGGCCAGTTCTGCCTGTGTCGGCTGGCGTTTGGTCACGGCCTTCAGATCCGGCAGGGCAATCCGGCCGTTGTCACGTGATTGCACAAGAAACCCGCCCGCAACCTGACGGAAAGCAGTCCCTGCCGAAGCCGGATCAGGCAAGCCGCCTGTCGTCAGCAGACGCAGGTTCTTACGTTCAGCAAAGACGGCACGGGCATCTTCGGTAGCATCCGGGGCAATCACGACTTCGGTGAAGATTTCAGTAATCGCACGTGCGGTATCAACATCAAGCACCTGGTTCAGTGCAATGATGCCCCCGAAAGCCGATGTCCGATCACAGTCAAATGCGCGGCGATAGGCTTCCGTCACCGTATCTGCACGGGCAACACCGCATGGGTTGGCATGTTTGATGATTGCGCAGGCCGGACCTTCGGCCGGATCGAATTCAGCCACCATTTCAAAAGCGGCATCGGTATCGTTTATGTTATTATAGCTGAGCTCCTTACCCTGCCATTGCCGTGCCGTAGCAACCCCCGGACGTATATCTCCGGTTGTGTAGAACGCAGCCTGCTGATGCGGATTTTCACCGTAACGCAACCCTTGTGCCAGCGTACCTGCAAAGGCCCGACGACGCGGGGTTTCCATATCTATCGCCCCGGCCATCCAGTTGGATACCGCTGCATCATAGGCTGCCGTACGCGCATAGGCCGTCTGGGCAAGCGTCTTGCGCAAGGCCAGATCGGTTCCTCCCTGTGCATCGAACTGCTTCAGGACCGTGTCATAATCCTGCACATCGACAACCACACCGACAAAGGCATGGTTCTTGGCACCTGCCCGGATCATTGCCGGACCACCAATATCAATATTTTCCACACAATCGGCATAGTTCCCGCCTTGTGCAACGGTTGCCTCAAACGGGTACAGGTTCACGACAAGCAGATCGATCATACCGATGCCATGTTCGGCGGCGGCTGTCTGATGCGCGTCATCATCCCGTAATGCCAGCAGCCCGCCATGGACGACCGGGTGCAAAGTCTTGACGCGTCCGTCCATCATTTCGGGAAAGCCGGTCACTTCGGCCACATCCCTGACCCCGATTCCAGCATCCCGCAAGGTCCGGGCCGTTCCACCCGTCGACAGTATCTCAACCCCTCTGGCGTCAAGCGCCTTGGCAAACTCAACAAGACCGGTCTTGTCAGACACGGAAATCAGGACACGTTTCAAAGGGATGATGTCTTGCGGCATGGGCAGCTCCTCAGTTGAGGCCTAGCTAGCGCCTGCCTGCATGAAGGTCCAGCCAATCTGTACCGCATGAGTTACCAGCCTGTGCCCCAGCACGATCTGTAAAGAAGGTCGTGGCTCAGGCAGACCGCTTTCCAGATAGGCCGATGGTTCCAGCCGCAATTCTGCAATCAGGTCGTGACTGAAATACCATTCCTCACCCCCCGGCAGCACCAGCCGCACCGCATCACCATCATGGCTGGCATCAATATCAGGATGCAGGTGAAAGCGAATATCAAAACCAATGCCATCGGGCATGTTGGTCAATAACTGTTCCAGCCGTCCCTGCCCGTCAATATCAAGCGCTGCCAGGGTGTCTTCACCACGCAGTTCATCTCCGTCAGGAGAAAGATAAAGTTCCCGCAGATGGCTCAGCCCATGGGTCCCGACCCAGGCATCGTGTCCTGACAGGATCGTTTCAGGCAAACGTAATGGGGTTGGCGATGCATCTGCCAGCAACAGGTTTCCGTCTTGGTCACATTTGCCTGCCCAGACCCTTTGAGGCAACAGTGTCAGACGCTCATGACCCTGTCCATCAGGTGGCAACAGCTTGGCGGAACTCAACCCCGACAGACTCAGTGTCGAATGACATGCTGTCGCCCGGCTGGCCCGTGCCCATGCCGGACCGAACATTCGGCCAGAGCCACAATTGACCATAATCGGGTGCCGGGCAGAGGTGAATTCCAAGGCAAGTGTCGATGCATGCGCATGAGAGGCCGCAACCCCCGCGGGCGGAGCAGCTGCATCCAGAATAACCGTTGTGCGCGCACGCGACAGCCGCGCAAACCCCATGGCATGACCGGGAGCTGTTACCGCCGGGCCAGAGGCAGCTCGCAAACTGTGATCCAGCCGCCCCGGGACACCACGCCCACCCCCATGAAAGCGGGGCAGACTACCATCTGCATGGCGCAATGCACGCAGGATCGGGGCAATTTCCTCAATTACGGCAGAAACAGAATCGGGCAGGGCTTGCCCGACATCTGCGGCCGTTGCCTTGACCCAGCCAAGCAATGACAGGCAGTTCAGCAATGCCTCGGGGCAGCGGCTGCGCAACACGCCCTGATGAACACTGCCCTCAACGGCTTCAGACAATGCCGCCATTGCCGGGGGGACACGATCTCCGGCCCCTTTCAGCAGCATTGCCCCCATGACCCGGCCTGAAAGTGCTTCAATTCGCGCTGGTCCGGGAGAAGCCTCTGCCGTTTCAAGAAATACCAGCTGAGCATGCATGCTGTCAAAGACTGGCTGGGCTGCCTCGCGATCCAGCCCCGGCATGATCTGACCGGAATGAAAAAGCCAACGCAGAAGCCTGCGGCCTGTGACATCCGCACGCCAGGAAATGTCACCGATGGGGTCATCAGGTGGCAAAGGATGGGCTGCAATCCAGCCCAATACCCAAATTTGAGCAAGGTCGCGCGCACGAGCACTGCCGACAGCCGCCAAATCATCCAGCCAGCCAAAACCATACAATTCCGCAGCATAATCGACATCCGGCGGCAGAGCCTCAAAAGGATCTCCTTCAAGGCTGCCACCGGTCAGGCGCAACGTTCCTTCAAGGATTTCCTGCCCACGCAATGCCGATCCAAGGCTGCGCGGTTCAGGCCGTTTCACGAATCCATTCGGGCTGTCTGAGTTACTCATGGCGTGAAATTAACTGGCCGTTTCCGGCTTACGCAAGCGGGCGATGAAAAAGCCATCCATACCACCCAGATCCGGCCAGTAATCCGGACGCAGGCGCAGCCCACCCCCTTCGGTTATCCAGGCGGCCTCAACCCCGGGAATTTCGGGGATTTCCACAGTAAGTTCCGGGTACCGTGCCAGTGCTGAGGCAAGCTGTTCCTCACCTTCCATCACCAACAGGGAGCAGGTGGCGAAAACCAGCCGTCCGCCGGGTTTCAGAATATCCAGCGCATGGTCGATCAACTGTGCTTGCAGATTGGCCAGCCCAGCAACCGCAGAGCCATCACGAATCAAAGGCAGGTCAGGGTGGCGCCGGATCGTACCCGTGGCAGAGCAGGGCGCATCCAGCAGAATGGCATCAGGGGCCTGATCGGGAAACCATGTCAATGCATCGGCAACGACAACGTTGGCCTGCAGCTGGCATCGGGTCAGATTTTCATGCAGCCGTTTCAGGCGATGCGGCGAAATGTCCACAGCCGTTACCTGCGCTCCGGCCGCCACCAGTTGCAGGGTCTTGCCACCCGGAGCCGCACAAAGGTCAATGATATGCTCACCCGGTTGAGGGGAAAGCCAGCGCACGGCCATGGCCGCGGCAGCATCCTGCACCCACCAGTCACCCCGGGCATAGCCCGGTAACGCACTTATCTGTCCCGCCCCCCGTAACCGGCAGGACCCTGTCGGCAAAATATCGCCCGGTCCGTCGGCACCAGGCTTCATGCTCAGGTCCGGCAAAGCACCGCTTTGATGCGCGGTTTCAATTTTCAAGGTAGTTTCCTTGCCCCAGGCGGCAATGATCCGGTTGCGCAGCCAGTCCGGCATTTCCTCTGGCGGCAAGCTGGTCCATTCCGCCCCCTGTCCCGCAATCTTGCGCAAGACCGCATTGACCATCCCTGCTGCTGCACGGCCCTTTGGGCCCATGCCACGGACCAGCCCGACCGCTGCATTCACGGCCCCATACGGGGCTTCACCCAGCTCCAGTAACTCAACCGTGGCAAGACGTAATGCGTCCAGCACATCCGGCCGGGGTTTTTTCGACAGATGCCCGGTCAACAGGGCATCGGCTCGGTCGATATTACGCAGCACTGCAAGTGCCAGCCGCTGTGCTCTGGCCCGGTCTGCCGGGGCCAGCCGCGTCAATGCCATCGGCTGTTCCGACAGAGACAGCCCCTCACGAACCCCTGCGATCAGACGCAGGGCCCCCTTACGCGCCTGGCCCTGCCCATGTGATGCTTCCTGTGGCTTGCCCAAATCCGGCCCTTTCCCTAGATTCTGCCCTGTTACCGCAATGAAAGGCCATCTGCCATGTCCGACAAACGCAATCTGCCACCCGAAGCTATCCGGGCCCTCGCTGAAGCCGAGGAACGCCGCCGGAAGGCTGGGACGCTGAACTTCCCCACGGAACTGGGCGGTCGCGATGGTCCAGAGCCGGTTCGCTACGGAGATTACGAGAAAAAAGGGATCTGCGTCGATTTCTGAGGTGGGCGCATAACGTAGCAGTTTGGTTTCATGGCTTGCTGATGTGATTCTTTCGCTGGAGCGGAAGGAAGTATTCTGAAACAAGCTCAGACAGGTTCCAGCTGAAACGCATCGGCACTGCCCGGCAGCAGCGTCCAAGGATCGTAGTTGGCCTGATCGGCATTGTTGCAGAACTCCTGTTTGAGACGTGAGCCCCTTCCCCCTGGGCTTCAGGCCACGCGGACGATCTTGGCGGTTCCGAGGGCGTTGAAGCGGTTGATGAGGGCGACGCGGATGTGGATTTCAGCGGTTTGGCGGTCGGGGTCTCTTGCGGCGATGCGGTCACCGAAAGCTTTCATGCAGCGCATCTTTGCCTCTACTCTGCTTCTGACATGGTAGCCGTTCCGTCGTTTCCAACCTGCACGACCT
>JBKEAB010000047.1:0-1834 GCA_047971845.1 Paracoccus sp. (in: a-proteobacteria)
GAGCCCGAAAGCGTCTGCAACTTTGCGCAACATCGGCTGCTGGTTTCTGCCACTCCCGCCCTACAGCCCAGACCTGAACCCCATCGAGATGGCTTTTGCAAAGCTCAAAGCCCTCCTGCGCAAGGCCGCAGCCCGAACCTACGACGAACTATGGAAGGCCGTCGGCCAGGTCTGCGACCTCTTCACCGAAGACGAATGCCTCAATTATTTCATTGCCGCAGGATATGAACCCAAATGAGCACGACACGCTCTAATCCGAAGGCCGTCCCGACTGATCCGCATCTCGAAGTGGTTTGCAAAAGCTGTACTTCAGAGCCGTATAGATTCATCCTGAACCCGATCCACCAGAATGCAGGGTCTGCAGAGCCAGAACCAAGGGCTTGGTGTTTTTCAGGTGACGGCGTGTCAGTTCCTTTGCATCCCGGCCGGACAGGAGGGGACGGGCAGAGTTCCAATTGCATTCACTGTCTTTGTGGAACAGTTCCGGAAACAGTGCCCGTATTTCACGCCGTGCTGCCGGACCTACGGATTTCAGTGCTTGTGCACCGGTATAGAGTGATTCCGTCCAACAGCCATTTGAAAGCACCAGTTCGTGCTGATCGAAGAGGATATGATGATAGCCGATACCGTTGTCGGGCTGTGTTACCCCGATCCCGGGCATGCCACACAGATGTTTGGCCGGAACAAGTGCTTCCCCTGATCCGGTCAGCCGTTTGGCTATTTGTGAGCGGACCAGAATACGATGTTGTGGTGAAACGACCAGATCATGCGATGGTTGCCCAATCCCTAATGCGCCTGCATGGATATGGATGGGTCTGAAGTTTGGTGCGATGTCCAGATGTCGCGCTGACAGGTGCCGTCCACCAGCCCAGGAAACCGGACGCAACCCGCGATCCCTTGTCATGACCAGGTCACCTGCAACCAGTGTTTCGACGGCTTGTGGTCCGGATGCCGTTTCGATCAGCGTTCCGGTCGTGAAACATGAAGGGGTCAGGTAATCTGGCGGAATGGGGGTCTCCGCCATGCCAATGGCGTTGGAGGAACGGGTTGAAAACCAGTTATAACTTTGTGTTGGGTCAAATTCCGGGGTGGATATGTTTGCCGGTACAATCATGACCGTACTACGATCACCAACCTCAATCGGGGTTGAGGTGCTTCCACTGGCACGATAAGGGAACATGACATAATATTGATTGCCATTATCATCCTGAATGATGCTGATCTTGTTGTTCTTGTAAGTCAGGATCGTACCCTCAATCAGGGTTTCACCACCCAGTTCCGTGTCAATCAGCAGGACTTGTTCCGCTTCGCTGTAAACTGACCCGGTTTCAAAGTTGCTGTCACTGTCGTCAAGGTAGATGATCTGTTCATCCGCTGTGGTAAAATCGATATCTTTTTGTGTGGCAAATGGATAATGGCTGCTGGCCCAGACTGGTGCAGAAAATGTATAGGTCTTGATCATATATGACATGTATTGTTCCCTGTCGTCTTTAACTGACGCAGGAGAACTTCAATCGAAAGATGTTTAATAATTAATTAATACAATTAAATAAAATTCTGATTTTTACCTAGGGTCAGGACTTGTTCTTGATTATAGCCAGAAGATGACGGTTGCAGCGAGGAGGATGGCGGAAAAGAAGGTCTCGGGACATCGGTCGTATCGGGTTGCAACGCGGCGCCAGTCCTTGAGGCGCCCGAACATGATCTCGATGCGATTGCGGCGTTTGTAGCGCCGTTTGTCGTATTTGACCGCCTTCTTGCGGGACTTTCGGCCGGGGATGCATACTCTTATCCCCTTGTCTTTCAATGCTTCTCGGAACCAGTCGGCGTCATA
>JBKEAB010000048.1:0-1511 GCA_047971845.1 Paracoccus sp. (in: a-proteobacteria)
AAAGAGGGGCAAACCCTTGATTTCATGCTGTCCGGGACACGCGATGAAACTGCGGCGACGGCATTCTTTGTCCGGACAATCCAGACCAATGGTTGGCCGGACAAGGTGGTGATCGACAAGAGCGGTGCGAACATGGCCGGGCTGAACAACATGAACACCGCGCTGATCCTGACCGGTTGGTACTGGCTGATCGAGGTTTTGCAGGTGAAGTATCTCAACAACATCATTGAGCAGGATCACCGTTTCATCAAGAAGATCATCCGGCCGATGCCGGGCTTCAAATCCTTTGCTTCTGCCCAGGCAACTCTGGCTGGAATCGAAACTGCTCACATGATCCGCAAAGGACAGCTTCCTGCCAGGGGCCTGACGCCGTTTCAGCAGTTTGCGGTGCTCGCAGGATAACTGTGCCCGGCCAAAGGCTGGTATCCAACAAACGAGAATATTTGCGACGGAACCGCTATATCTGGTGCCGAGATGCGGCAACGGAAATCCGATTGACTCATAAGCCAAGTTGTCACATCTTGTTCTCATATCCGCCCTGAAGTTCCTAATTGCGAACTTTCACTAGGAAGAGTGCTGCGGGACCGGAGGAGGACATCAAGGATTATGGAGCCGCCAGTCGCCAGTGACATGCCGGTTTCCTTTTTGGGGGAGACAACAGATGGAATTCATGGACACGCAGCCGCAGGCTACGATCCGCCCACATAGCACCGACGACCTCGGTTGCGGGTGGAGCGCGCTGCACATGCTCACCAGCCTTTCGCTGAGCAACGGACATGCCGAACGCAATGCGCGCGCCCTCGACGAACTGCACGATGCCGTCGTATTGCCATTCTACCCGTCTGCCGCCTGACAGGCGCGCCGCATGCGGAGATATGAGGGCGGAGCATGGCTCAGTGGCGGTCCGCGGGGCCCGATGGCTTGGGCCAGCCGACAGGGCGGACTTAGAAATGATGACTGACAAGACCGAATCCGATGCAAGCCCGGAGCGCTTGCAATCGCACCGGACCATCGACCGGGTGACCCGGATCCTCGAAGAGGTGGTGTATGCACCCGGCATCACCTTCACCGAGTTGGTGCACGCGGTTCAAGCACCGAAAAGCAGCGTCCATTCTTTCGTGCGAGGTCTGGTAACAAGCGGCTGGCTGTATGAAGACAGGGGGCGGTTTTACCTGGGGCCGGCGGTCTACGGTTTGACCATGGCCAGTGGCCAGATCCGCGCGGGGGCGGTCACGAATGGAGACCTCAACAGAATATACAACGAAACAGGAGTCGCGGCATTTCTTGGCGTACGGGCAGGGGATCACCTGATTTATGTGGCGGAAGGTGGCAACGACCAGACCGCGCGTTTCTATGCCCGCACTAATATTCGCCGTCCGTTGCATCAGACTGCCGCCGGAAAGGCATTGCTGGCCAGCCAGTCCGACGTACAGATCGAGGCCTATTTCAGGCGGACCGCGCGGGATGACATGCAAGCGCTGTTCGGTTTTCTCGACGAGATGGGCGAAATC
>JBKEAB010000049.1:0-6399 GCA_047971845.1 Paracoccus sp. (in: a-proteobacteria)
CCGCCGTTGCCTTGCTTCTTCGGAAGAAGGCCCCGGTCGTCTTCGCAAGCTTAACTATGTCATTGACGAACTTGACCGATACCCTGAAACGCGCCGCCGCTGACCGGTGCGTGTTGCCCTCGGACACATGATCCACGACACGCTGTCGAAGTTCAACAGGATGTGGCTTACCCATCGTTGATCCCCAATATCTGCCTCAAAGACAGGGAATCACAGCGCCTCATCCAAAGGAAGTATGAATCTCAATACGTGCAGCACGCTCTAGAACCTCCCTCTCCTGCCGCAAGATGCGGTTCTCTTTCCGCAGCCGTTCATTCTCGCGCAGAAGACCCGCATCCCGTTCCGGCACCTTCGCATCATCCGAAATCGCCCGGATCCATTTCCCGAGCCTCGAAAGCCCGATCCCAGGATCAGACGCAACCTGACGTCGTGTCAGCCCGCTGGTGAGCGCGATGCGAACCGCATCCCGCTTGAATTCGTCACTGTGTATCGTTGCCATATCCTGTCTCCTTTGATGAGAGCATCGCTCTCAGAAGACCGGAACAAAACCGGGACAGGGCCAGCCAACTAGTCGCGGCCATGCTTGTTGAAAAGATCAGCATGCGGCATTTCGGGATGAAGTGCACATGCAGGATGTCATGTACCTCACTCTTGATCCGGGTGCGGTGACAAGCAGCCAGATCGCGACGGCCGACAAGCCTGCGCATCCGTTCCGTCACGGCATCCGGAGTCCAGATCTCCGGCAGATAACCGGCCGCATGAAGACTTGCCAGCGTCCCAGCATCAACCTTGTCCGTCTTTACATGGGAATGGACGATTGCCTTCATCTGAAGTGGGGCATCAGGATTCGGGAGACCACCATACAGTTCTCGGTCGCCTCGATTACCACTTCATCTGTCTTCTTCAGCTGCCTGCCAAACCCTGCCAGGGCCGAGCGAGCCATTTCGACACGCCCCCGGTACCGGGTCAAACAGTTTTCCCGGATCATCACCTTCCCGAAGGTGCGGCGGATGTCGATGCCGATCACACGTCATATGCGTGCCTTTCCTGTCAGTCGAAATCAACGGAAGCGACAGACGACACGTCAACTACGGATTCGCGCTCTCGGTGCAACCGGCGAGTCGCAGAGGCGGTCTTCGCGCTGAAGCAGGTCCGACTGGAAGTCGGAGGGTTGTACCCAGACGAGGATAATTAAGGTTTCGTCGGGATGCTGTAAGACTGCGACAGCTGCCCCAGCAGATCAGCAGCAAGATTTCGTGTCAGGGCACGTTGGTTCGCCATGGCTTCGGCATCCAGTGCCGCGACCAGGCGTCGTGCCAACCCCAGATCGCGGTCCATACGCGGTGCCAACCAGTCAATCAACCCAGCCGGAACGGAGATCTGGCGGTCCGAGAACAGTTTAACCAGAACTGCCGCCAATAGCGGCTCATCCGGAGCTTCGATACGCGAAACCGGCAGCGCTGCCATACGACTGGACACATCAGGCAGAACCAACCCCCAGTCCCGCGGCGGTGTACGCGCCGTCAAAAGCAGCCGGCATTCATGCGCCGCACACAGGTTCCACAAATGAAACAACCCCTGCTCTGCCCCGGTCATCCCACCTATCTGGTGGACATCTTCAACGGCAACGGCACCACCCGCAGTCACCAACCGGACCGCCATATCCGGCTGCAGGGAAACAGCTGACACCCGTAGGGCATTGCATTCCTCTGCCCAGATCGTCGTCAAGTGGGTTTTCCCCGATCCGTCCGGCCCGATCAGCAACATCCGCCCTTGTGGCCAGCCTGACGGCTGGTCCAGCATGGCAACCGCCAGTGCATTAGCCGGTGTTACCAGAAAATCATCCCGGCCAAGCGCCGGCTTCCCGGCCAGATCAAAAGTCAGTTGACGCGCCACGGATCAGATATTCCCTGCCCTGGAAGCTTCATCCGCATTGCCATCCAGGGACATTTGTTGACGATCAGGTATTTTCTGCGCACGCAGCCCAGCCAGGGTACCTTCAGGAGCAACCTCAACCAGAATCGGCGGGGGCGGATCGGGTAAAGGCTGGATGCCCGTGTAAAGAGAACTGGCAACATAACGCTCTGCCGAAAAACGCACAAGCACACCAAGCGACGCAGCCAGTGGAACGGCAACCATCATGCCAACAAAGCCGAATAACGAACCAAATACCGATAATGCGAGCAAAAGCCAGACCGGATGCAAGCCAACATGGTTCCCAACAATCTTCGGCTGAAGGTAATTTCCTTCAACCACCTGACCAATTACAAAAATCGCAGCAACCGCTGCAATCCAGAGCGGCTGATCCCAAAAGGTAAACAGCGCCACCCCGATCGCAGTCGCCCCACCCATCAGCGCCCCGATATAGGGAATGATGGATAAAAGTGCAGCCCCCATACCAATTGCCATGCCGTAAGGCAGCCCCACGGCCATCAGACTGGTCGAATAGAAGGTTCCCTGAATCAGCATGACCGTCCCCTGCCCTCGTAGGAAACCGGACAGGGTATCGTCTACCTCATGTGCAAGACGACGAATGACCGGCGCATGCTGGCGCGGCAATAAAATGTCAATACGTGCCACAAGGTGATCCCAGTCAAGCAGAAGATAAAAGGCCACAACCGGCACGATGACCAGCAGGGCAATAACACTGACCATACTGGCAACCGATCCCAGAACCGAGCTGAGCAACGCCCCACCCTTTTCTCCGATCAGAGTGGCAAGGTTTCTCAAGCCCGACTGAACTGGCCCGCCTTCGGCCAAAAGCCCGGGAAAGCGTTCCAGCAAAAAGGTCTCAAGCCCGTCAATCATACCCGGCAGGGCAGCAATCAGCTGACTGGTCTGACGCAAAATCAGAGGGGCCAGGAACAGGATGAAGGCCACAAAGGCCAGAACCGCGATGGTCGTAATGAGAACCACGGCAGCAATACGGCTTAGTCCGGTACGCTCCAGCCGGTCAGCCAGCGGATCCAGAAGGTAGGCCACCCCTGCCCCGATCACAAATGGCAGGATTGCCTGCCCCAGCAGCCAAAGCGCCAGCATCAGGGCCACCGCCGCAGCGCCCCACCAGATCACCTGTGTCCGTGTCGACATCTTTTAACGCCCTTTGCCTCGTCGGTTTCGTCCTCTATATCGTGGGCATGACCAAATACGTCAATCTGATGAAGCTCTGCGTCGGTGAAGATAGTCCCGATGATCTTGAGAGATGGCAACGCCGCCGTTTTGGTGACAGCCCTGCCCGGCACATCACCCGCATGTGGCCCCGGCGTGAAGCCGAACTGCTGGCAGGTGGATCCATTTACTGGGTATTCAAGGGTGTAATGCTGGCCCGCCAATGCGTCACCGGACTGGAGGACCATATCGGCGATGATGGCATCCGGCGCTGCGCTCTGATCCTTGACCGTGAACTGGTCCGCGTATCGGCAGTCCCTCGCCGCCCGTTTCAGGGCTGGCGCTACCTGAGCGGCGAAGATGCCCCGCCCGATCTGGCCCGGAGTCGTGACCATGATGACGCCCTGCCGCCACAACTGGCTGCCGAACTGGCCGAGATGGGACTTCGCTGAGACTTGACCTGCACCCACCGCTGCGATAGCGGAATTCTACGCGGGTGTAGCTCAATGGTAGAGCAGCAGCTTCCCAAGCTGACGACGAGGGTTCGATTCCCTTCACCCGCTCCAGTCCCGACTGTCAGGATCTACTGCACCCTGGACAGGGTCTCAGCCTCTTCTTGCAGGATATCCATGAACTGACGTTGAACGACCGTCGGCTCCCAACCTATCCGCGTGGTCATACCGACACGCCAGGTGGCACCGGAAGCCTCAAACGGCAATATGACCATATTGCCCATATCCCTTTCACCCAGTGCCATGGCACGCGGCATGACACCCAAATGCTGTGAATCCCCCAGAACCTCTGTCAACAGGACCATGGATGGGGACACGATGGCCCCTTCAAGCACTTCTTCACCCAAGAGCGCTTCCAGTGCACTCCGGAGAGATGACCTTTTTTGCGATATAACCCATGGATGCTTCAGCAGGTCGTCACGTGTAATCTGTTCTTTCTCGGCCAAGGGATGATCCGGATGTGCGACAATGGCCAATGTATCATCCATCAGGTGGGCCTGGACAGTATCTTCATCATACTGACCTTCATCCAGAACCCCGACAACCATGTCCAGATCCCCACGACCCAGCTCACGCAGTAAATCGTCATAGTGTCCTTCAACCACCTCGACGGGAGTATCCGGGTTCTGAGCACGAAAACGCAGCGTCGTCCTTGGCAACAGACTGAAGCGGGACATCCGCAACACACCAACGACAATACGACCGATCTTACGGCCGGACAGTGCCGCAAGATCGGATTCCGCCTGCCGGAGTTCGGCAAAGGCAAGCCGGGCAGCCTGTGCCAGCCGTTGTGCTGCACGGGTTGCAATTAACCCATGGCTTGTGCGTTCGAAAAGCTGCACACCGGCAACCTGTTCCAGCATGGTAATGGAACGGTGCACCGTTGGTTGGGCAAGCCCCAGCCGACGGGCGGCAAGGGTGAAGTTCCCGGTTTCAGTCACGGCAACTAGGGCTGCAAGCTGGGGTCGTGTCGCCTGTTGACGCAGAACACGCGACATGTCGGCCATGGCAGCATCCAGATAAGATAATGCCCGTTCTGTCCGCTGCGCCAGAACAGTCCCCGCCGGGGTTGGAACCATACCCTGAGATTGCCGCGAAAACAGTTCCTGCCCTGCGGATTGTTCCATTTTATTCATCGCCTGCGTTACCGCCGGCTGCGACACATTACACTGCCGCGCAGTGCGTGTCACAGAATGCGACTGCACCAGGGTAACGAACATGCGCATATGCCGAATGCTGGGTTGCATCTTCATCTCCATGCTAATAGCACCAACCACATAACTAGGTAAGCATATGATTTCATTTGCTGGTTACAAAATTGTACTAACAAGTATAGTTATTAATTTGTTTGTACTAGTCAAAAATGCCGTAGAGAGCGATAATTCAGCGTCAGATCATTTAGAAAAACACACTTTCAGACATCCGGCATCCATCCAGCCGCTCCTCCTTTGTCAGGCAAACTATATATGAATAAGAATAAACTATTCACGATGTTATCGGCAATACTTCTGATCTGATCTCGGAAGTGGTGGAAATTTGAAGGCGGCGTAATCTCCGGGTGAACTGACACCCACTTAACCGGCGGCGGGAAGCGTCAGGGAGATCACGCCATGAACCAGATGACCGACACTTCCTGCTTTTCGCTACTGGCCGGAGAGGCCGGGCTCGATCCGATTGATGAGCGGCTGCGGACCAAGGTGTGCGCGACCATCGAAGCGGTTTTCGAGGAGGAATTGGCCAGCTTTCTCAGCCGCCTGCGCTATGACCGTAGCGACGGCCCGGCGAAAGGCTATCGCCACGGGCACCGGAGCGTCAGATCACCGGCACCTTCGGGACGGAAACGGTGCGGGTGCCGTGCGCCCGGATTGAGGACGAGGCTGGCAAGGTGACGGAATGGCGCTCAAGGGCGCCGCCCCGTTACCAGAGACTGACGAAGAAGGCCGAGGCGCTGATCGCGACGATCTATCTCGCCGACACCAACACGCGTCGGGTCAAGCGGGCGCTGTTCGGGCTGTTTGAGGGCGCTGTCAGCAAGGACGTGGTCAGCCGCGCCTGGCGCAAGGTGAAGGTCGACTGGAACGCCTGGTGGGCGCGGGGTCTGGCCGATGAGGACATCGTCCGCCTGATCCTCGACGGCACCGTCATCCGGACGCGGCTGGATCGGAAGGCCACGAACATCTCGGTGCTCGCGGCCATCGGCGTGTGGCGAGACGGGCAGAAAGTGCTGTTATCCATCAGAAACATGGGCGG
Organism: Paracoccus sp. (in: a-proteobacteria); assembly: GCA_047971845.1. Classification (GTDB taxonomy): domain Bacteria; phylum Pseudomonadota; class Alphaproteobacteria; order Rhodobacterales; family Rhodobacteraceae; genus Paracoccus. The sequence goes on from JBKEAB010000049.1 coordinate 5,871, forward strand.
AGAGAGCACGGCAGCCTGGCGCCAGTTCCTCGACGCTCTGGACGCACGCGGCCTGAAGCGGCCCGAATTCGTGATCGTCGACGGTGCCCCGGGGCTGGAGGCCGCTCTCGTGGCACTGTGGGGCGAAGAACTGCCGATCCAGCGCTGCACGGTTCACAAGCATAGGAACCTCCTGGCCTATGCGCCGAAACACCTCCACGACAAGCTGACCGAAGACTACCGGGACATAATCTACGCCGAAACCGCGGCCGGGATCGAGAAGAGGCGCAAGGCCTTTCTGCGCAAGTGACGCCTGAAATGCCGGGTAGTGGTCGACAGCATTGAAGAAGCCGGAGCGCGGTTCTTCACCTTCACCCGCCTCGATCCGCAATGGAAGCCCGCCCGGACCACAAACGCCATTGAGTGCCTGAACGAGGAGTTCCGCCGCCGCATCAAGACCCAGACCGTGCTGCCGTGCGCCGAGACCCTGCCGATGCTGCTCTGGGCGCTGCTCGCATCCGGGCAGATCCTGATGCGCAAGGTCGACGGA
>JBKEAB010000050.1:0-3774 GCA_047971845.1 Paracoccus sp. (in: a-proteobacteria)
CCGACTGGGACGCTGTCGGCCAACTGACCCGCCAGCAGGGCCCCGGTATCCAGCGCGACTATGACTGGACCCGTGCCTATGAGCCACTGACAATCACCGACACGCGCTGGGGCGAAAAGCGTTACGACTACGACCGGAACGGCCAGATCACGCAGACCCGTCACGGCGATGGCAGTGCCGAGCGTTTCGCCTATACGCCCGACCTGAACATCGCCGCGACCGGCGGTGAAACCGACCGCTTTCTGAACTGGCAGACCACGGCGGCAGGTGTCGTCCGCATCGCCCACGGTCCCAAGGGCGAGATCGTGACGCTGGAGCATGATGCCTGTGGTCGCGTTATCCGCCGCACCGTCGCGCGCAAGGGGTTCCGCCCGCAGACATGGACCTTCGAGTGGAATGCGCAGGATCAGCTTGTCGCGGCGGATGGCCCGAACGGTCGCTGGCGCTATGGCTACGACCCGTTCGGGCGGCGGATTTTCAAGGAAAGCGCCGGGCAGCGTGAGGATTTCCTGTGGGACGGAGATGTTGTCGCGCGCGCTGGCGAGGTTGACTGGTTCTTTGAGCCTGATAGCTTCAGGCCAATGGCCCGCTGCGAGGCGGGCGCGCTGTTTCACATCGTTAACGACCACCTTGGCACGCCGAAAGAGATGTTCTCCGAGGGCGGAGCCTTGGCATGGTCGGTCGATCACGACACCTGGGGGACGGTGCGCGCGGTAGGGCGAGCCGTTCAGCCTGCTGCCGTCGGCGGGGGTGATTATTGGGTCGATGAAACTGCTGTTGCTGGTGGCTACGACCCAGTTTTTGCAGCACTTCCTGAGGCAAACGCCTGTCCGATCCGGTTCCAAGGGCAGTGGGAGGATGCTGAGACTGGACTCTATTACAATCGGTTCAGGTATTATGAACCTTTTTCAGGCGGATACCTTAGCCCGGATCCAATAGGAGTTGTTGCTGGATATCGTAATTCATCATATGTCGAAACCCCCACTAAGATAATGGATGTTTACGGACTTGCTCCTTGTTGCAAAGCCGAGAACCCTAGGGAGTTATATGCTGCCTCCCGTAGTAAATGCGGGGTGGAATTGAATGCGGATCAGATGCGCGAGATTAACAATACCTTGGATAGGATCAGAAGGGGAGATACGAGCCAGTTTCCTCGTGATGGTATACCATATGAAAATAGTTCAACCAAAGACGTAACCTCAGCCATTCTTCAACCAGGAAACTACACCGAGTGGCGCGTTCGCTCATGGCCTGGAGCTTCTCAAAGCGGGGCAATGCGGATAGTGCACGATAGTATGACGGGGAGGAGATACTTTTCACCCAATCACTACAAGTGCATGATAGAAATTGGGGGTGGATATTAAAATGGCCACATCGAGCAATGAGGCTGTAAGACCGGTTGAGTTGGTGTTGGATTTACATGCAGTTAATAGCCTTGAAGATTTTCAAAAACTGTCCTCTGCCCTTTTTGGTTTTCCAGATTTTTACGGGAATAACATGAGGGCGTGGGTTGATTGCGTTCGGTCTATTCGAGATCCTGACGAAGGTCTGACGAAATTTTTTGTTAAGAAAAATGAAATACTTGTTTTAAAAATAGTCGGCTTCAATCACATAGAAAAAAATGTGCCCGAATTGGTGAACTTACTTTTCTGGGCGATCGCAGCTTGCAATGCTTCAGAAGCGTATATTGGAAGGCCTCCCATACTGACATGTAGCTTCTAGCAACTGTATTTCTCAGGTGGTTTTTTGTAGCCAGGGTTGCCCAGATTTGCATAGAGCGTTTGCGATTGTGACGAGCTTGCGCGCGACGCCTGCGGGCGGGTGGTGCGCCGGACGGTCTCACGCAAGGGGTTCCGCCCGCAGACTTGGACTTTTGAGTGGAACGCGCAGGATCAGCTTGTCGTCGCGGACGGTCCGAACGGCCACTGGCGCTATGGCTACGACCCGTTCGGGCGAAGGATTTTCAAGGAGCGCGCCGGCAAGCGCGAGGATTTCCTCTGGGACGGCGATGTCGTCGCGCGCGCTGGCGAGGTCGACTGGTTCTTTGAACCTGATAGCTTCATGTCAATGGCGCGGGCCGAGCAGGGTCAGCTCGCCTATGTCGTCAATGACCATCTCGGCACCCCTAAGGAGGTGGTGGCCGAGCGCGGCGCACTGATCTGGGCCGCCGATCACGATACCTGGGGCACGCTGCGGCTTGGCCGCCGCACCGCAGGATCCGACCTGGTCGAGCAGGGAGACTACTGGGTTGAGCCGGTCTCTCTCGGTGGAACTGATGTGCCAGCATTTACGGAGCCAAAGGAAGCGAACTTCTGCCCGATCCGGTTTCAGGGGCAATGGGAGGATGCGGAGAGCGGGCTCTATTACAACCGGTTCCGGTACTATGAGCCGCTCGCTGGGCAGTATGTGTCGCCGGATCCAATTGGCTTAGATGGCGGCTTTCGGCCTTATCATATTTTTTCTTCCCCTAGTGTATTCTTAGACCCTTTGGGCTTGGCTGTCGGAAACTGCTGTTGCTTTGGCACGGTTTTTGATCTTCTGGTGGGACCGTATGGTGACAATGGGGGGCACCATTTGAACCAAGGGGCGGCGTATGCTCACGGAGATAGCTCCGCCTATCGGCAGATGTTGACCGCTACTCTGCCAGGGAATGTGTTTACCGAGCCCGGTAGCCCCCATTTCAGGGCTCATCAATCGATGGAGGCATTTTGGGATCTTTATCGGCGCGGCGGTCCCTACGCTGGAACTTTGCCAACTAACTCTGCATATGATCGCGCCCTGAGAAATTCGCTGGCAGCGGCAGGTTTGCAGCCTGCGCAAGCTCATGTTCTAGCGGACATGGCACGAAGTGAACGTTTAGCTGCTGGGCTTTTGGATGACGCTGAGGTGCCTCGTGTGCCTGGAAAGATAAATTCGGTTCGAAACGGAAGTAACTGCAAATGACTCAGTCCCTGGATGAAGTGCATAAGGAAATAATGAGTGCAGCGGATCGCGGCTTTGGTAGAAATTGCGGGAAACCGGCAGATGGACTTGTGCTGGATTTTTTCAAGGAGACGGTTTTCGTTGATGCCGGTTTGGCTAACGAAAGCATAGGGTCAACTGATTTTGACAACTTCCTGCTGACGCTTCGTCCTGACGAGAAGTATTTTTCCGATAGTTCAACATTTAAGGCGTATGGGGGCGTATTTAATGATGTGGCCACCTTGGTAAGGCCTTACGTAGATAGTGTTGCGGCAAATATTTTGATATCTGGTCTGGATAACGAGCTTCAAGGTTTCTCTCCTTCGTTTCCTTCTAGTACTGTCGGCTGGATATTGATTTCCTATGCTCAAGAATTTGTTGCGGTGAAAGATTTTCAGTATGTCGGCCCATTAAAATCGCGTGATCTTTTCTATGTTTTGGATGTTGGCCGGCTTCCGGTAGGGTTTGTTCAAAGACCTCATGGGGGGGGGGTCATGATATATTGAAGGTGTGTTTGGTATAATATCTGGCTGTACCAAGAGTAGTGAGGAGGAGACGTTCAATATTCGTTTGGATTGCATGAAGGGCACCTCGAAAAATTGCCCTAGGGGAGCCGCTGCGGTATGACTGCCGGGGATTTCCGCAGCTTGGTGTGTGACGATGGCGCAGATGGGTTTCTTTGATCTTTCTGATCGCTATGCGAGCCTGGACGCCAAGAAAGACCCGTTGGTCGAGATTGTGAATCGGCATGCGAAATTGACCCACTTGGGTGGGTTATGAGCGAGTAAAATTGACCCACCTGCATTCGTTAGC
>JBKEAB010000051.1:0-2766 GCA_047971845.1 Paracoccus sp. (in: a-proteobacteria)
ACGGGCGGCTCTGGCGGGAAGACTGCCCGGCCGCCGTCTCGCAAAATGCAATCCTCCGCGATGTGCGCGAACAAGGTCGTGCAGGTTGGAAATGACGGAACGGCTACCATGTCAGAAGCAGAGTAGAGGCAAAGATGCGCTGCATGAAAGCTTTCGGTGATCGCATCGCCGCAAGAGACCCCGACCGCCAAACCGCTGAAATCCACATCCGCGTCGCCCTCATCAACCGCTTCAACGCCCTCGGAACCGCCGAGATCGTCCGCGTGGCCTGAAGCCCAGGGGGAAGGGGCTCACGTCTCAGACAGGAGTTCTGCAACAACGCCGGTTTGATAGAGATCGAAATTACCGCAGCGCAACCAACAGCAATTGCAGGGCGTGGGTAACGGTTTCCTGCCTTACCTTGTTACGGCCGATTGGACCGAATTCTACAGTTTCGGTATGAACGCCCAATGGGCCGGAGATTCCAAAGCAAACCCGGCCTTCGGGCTTGTTGCCGGAACTGCCCGGTCCGGCTATTCCGGTTACGGAAATGGCGATTCCTGCATTCGAACAAGCCAGTGCGCCTGTGGCCATTTCAGCGGCGGTTTCTTCGCTGACGGCACCGTGGATCTGCAGGGTTTCAGGACGGATGCCCAACATCTCCTGCTTGGCGGCATTGGAATAGGTGATGAAGCCGCGATCCACGACATCCGACGATCCGGGAATGGCTGTCAGCGCCCCCGCGATCAATCCGCCCGTGCAGCTTTCAGCCGTGGCGATCATGATGTGGCGAATGCGGGCAGCCTCAAGAACTGCGGCTGCGGTCACATCAGGAATCCATGGCTGATTATGGCCGTAATCCAGATGAGGATACCGGCAAAAAAACCTGCCCAGAGGTCGTCCAGCATGACCCCGTTCACACCTCCATTACGATCTGCGCGCCCAATGAGCCAAGGCTTCCAGATGTCGAAAAGCCGGAAGAAGACGAAAGAGGAAACCCATGCCGGCCATGGAAATGTGCTTGGGGCATGCCCCAGCCACCAGAGAGCCAGAGAAGGAAAACACAGGGTGAACCATTGGCCGGCGACTTCGTCAATCACGATTTCGGAGCGATCAGGGTCGCCAAGACCTGTCGTGTAACGCGGTACTGCCCAGAAACCCAGCAAGGTTACAGTAATGGTTGCCAGAGCCAGTAGCGGGAAGCTTCCGATCCGGTGGATAAGGATTCCAAGAAAAAGTGCGACCAGCGATCCCCATGTGCCGGAAGCAGGACGGATATTCCCAATTCCGAACCAGGTGCAGAGAAGCTTGTCCATGGTCTTATTCCTTGATCAGGGTTGCTGTTGCGATGGCCGCAATTCCTTCGCCCCGGCCGGTGAAACCCAGCCGTTCCGACGTTGTTGCCTTGACCGATATGCGGACAGGTTCCAGCCCCATGACCCGGGCCAGGCAGATTTGCATGTCATGCGCATGGGGGCCGATTTTGGGTGCCTCACAGATCAGAGTAACATCGGCATTCCCAAAACGGAAACCATGAGAGCGGACGAGACCGGCCGCATGCCGCAGGAAGATTGTGCTGTCTGCACCTTTCCACTGTGGATCGGACGGGGGGAAATGCCGGCCTATATCACCCTCGGACAGGGCGCCATAGATGGCATCGGCCAGGGCATGTATGCCGACATCGGCGTCTGAATGACCCTTGAGGCCGCAATCATGCGGAATGCGGACTCCGCAAAGTGTTACATGATCACCGGCCTCAAATGCATGTACATCAAAGCCGTTTCCCAGACGAATATCCATCGGACTCCCCAGAATATGCCGGGCCCGGTCAAAGTCCGGCCCGTAGGTCAGTTTCAGGTTATCTTCCGAACCCTCGGTGATGACCACCTCATGCCCGGCATGACGGGCCAACTCCACATCATCGGTCGCTCCATCGGGAAAGGTGCGGTGTGCGGCAAGGATACTGTCCAGCCGGAACCCTTGCGGGGTCTGGGCACGGTATAGCCCTTTGCGGGATTGCAGTCCCGTAACCTGTCCGTTCCACCCATGCCAGAGGGCGTCCGATACCGGCAGGGCAGGTGCTGCGGCCACGGCTCCGGCCTGCAATGCATTTACGACACCAGCAATAACATTGTCGGTTACCAGCGGCCGGGCACCATCATGGATCAATACATGTTTGACCTTGCTGTCATCCAGAGTTTCCAGTCCCGCACGTACGCTGGCAGACCGGGTTTCAGCCCCGATAACCAGGGTAACCGGACCAGAAAGCTCCCTGATTCCGCGAGGCATGTCATCGGGATGCAGGACTACGACAATCCGGGGAAAAGCCAAAAAGGCTGTGATGGAGCGGGCCAAGACGCTTTTGCCGTTCAGTGCACGCCATTGCTTGGGTTCACCACCCATGCGGGTGCCGCGTCCGGCAGCGGTGATGATGACAGCGAACTGATCGAGATTCTTCATGCCGTCGGTCTATTGCAGGTGCGAGGAACGTGCAATCAGGGGCGTGATGAACGGGCAGATGACCGGATTTCAGATTTGGCCCTGTCCCGGAATTGTTCTGGTCGGGTGCTCATGTTATGCGGCCTTGTTTTCGCAGGCCACGGGTGATTTCCAGCCGAGGGCCGAGTGTTTTCTGCGCGGGTTGTAGAAGCCGTTGATGTATTCGAAGAGTGCGATCTCGACCTCGCGCCGGGTTCGCCAGTCGCGGCGCCAGACCAGTTCGGCCTTCAGCGATTTGAAGAAGCTTTCGACGGCTGAATTGTCGTAGCAATTGCCTTTCCCGCTCAT
>JBKEAB010000052.1:0-1660 GCA_047971845.1 Paracoccus sp. (in: a-proteobacteria)
ACGGGCGGCTCTGGCGGGAAGACTGCCCGGCCGCCGTCTCGCAAAATGCAATCCTCCGCGATGTGCGCGAACAAGGTCGTGCAGGTTGGAAATGACGGAACGGCTACCATGTCAGAAGCAGAGTAGAGGCAAAGATGCGCTGCATGAAAGCTTTCGGTGATCGCATCGCCGCAAGAGACCCCGACCGCCAAACCGCTGAAATCCACATCCGCGTCGCCCTCATCAACCGCTTCAACGCCCTCGGAACCGCCAAGATCGTCCGCGTGGCCTGAAGCCCAGGGGGAAGGGGCTCACGTCTCAAACAGGAGTTCTGCAACAATGCCGACTCCAGAGCCGGCCGGCTTCATCCCTGATTCAATCCGTCGGATGATGGAATTGGCAACAAATGACTATCGTGTGACCGGAATCTGAACCGGCCCCCGATCAGAACGGACCGTCAGGCAAGCTCTGCAAGAATTGCCTGAGTTGCAGCCCGTGGATCCGGAGTCTGCCAGACAGGCCGCCCAACAACGATATGATCAGCCCCTGCCGCAATGGCTGCTGCTGGGGTTTCGACCCGCTTCTGGTCGCCCAGTGCACTGCCTGCCGGGCGGATTCCGGGCGTAACGATTAGCCGGCCCCGCGCTTCGGGCAGGGCGCGGATAGCGGCGGCTTCATGTGGGCTGGCAATGATACCATCGGCACCCGCATCAAGGGCACGCGCAGCGCGTTCAACCGTAATATCGTGGATATCACCCGCACAGATCATTGCCGCATCCAGGTCACCTCTGTCGAGAGAGGTCAGAACGGTTACACCAAGGATCTTTGTTTCTGACCCCGCAGCACCTTCCTTAGCCGCGCGGACAACATGCGGATCACCATGAACGGTCAGAAAATCCAGGTCAAAAGCTGCAAGGCCCCGTACGGCCGCTTCAATCGTGGCACTGATGTCGAACAGCTTCATGTCGAGAAAGATCCGCTTGCCCCGCTCATCCTTCAGTTCGCGGGCAAGGGCCAGACCACCACCGGTCAGCATGCCGAGCCCGATCTTGTAAAAAGAGCCGGCATCGCCGATCCTGTCAGCCAGTTCCAGCCCGGCCAGTGCGTGGCCGACATCAAGCGCTATAATCAAGCGATCATCCATCATTTCATCTCCTTGAGGCTGTGCCTTCTCCTGCCATATCCGGTCGGGTCCTGAAAGGCCTGTGATGGATGCTGTGTTCCGATAGTATGGTCAGAGTCTTGAACTTTTCTCAGGCTTACTTAACAGGCCGTTGAAATAGCTCCCAAGCCGGAATGCATCTGTGTCTGTCACCGATTTTCATGATCATGCACGCAAGTATGGCGGTCTCAAACGGCGCATCTGGCGCAAAATCCACCTCGGCATCGGCCAAATTATTGGAAATTCCGGCAAGACGCTCTGGAATGCTCTAGAGCGTTTTGCACGAAACGGGAATCCGAGGATTCCCGTACGGTCGAATTTGTGATTCACCATGATTGGAGGTGGATCACATGGGCAAAGCGTATTCTTCCGATCTGAGAGACAGGGTGCAGCGGCATATCGAGGCTGGGCATACCCGGCGGGATGCAGCCATCCGCTTCGGTGTCAGCACGAGCTCTGCGATCAAGCTTGACCAGAGGGTCCGGGCGACGGGCTCGACGGCACCGGCGCGGCAGGGGC
>JBKEAB010000053.1:0-3015 GCA_047971845.1 Paracoccus sp. (in: a-proteobacteria)
AAGGTGCGATCTCACATTTTTATTTTGCGGGCGACACATTTCTCGCGGTCGACTGCCTCAATGATGCGGCAACTTATGCGGCCTGCAAGAAAATACTGGAACTTGGAAAGCCGCTCTCCCCTGATGAGATACGCGATCCGGATTTCAGCCTGCGCGATGCGATGAAGCGCTGACCTCATCAGTCGTGGCATGGTCGTGATCGTGGTCATGCGCTTTCTCGTCATGACCGAATAGCGGGCCGTCGCAGGCACTTTCCGGTGTTTCAAATTCCAGTGTGGAATGATGAATGTGAAAGTCCTCGGCAAGCCGCGCTTTGATGGCAGCCTTCACCGCCCCGACCTGATCCCAATCGCTGTTTTTCATCACGATATGGCAATCCAGCGCCGCCGCATCTTCCGTCATCTGCCACAGATGCACATGGTGAACGCCGGCGACACCATCAATTGCCAGCAGGCCATCAACCACGGCACGGCCATTCAGATCGGGCGGGCTGCCAAGCATCAGCGTGCGCACCGGGCCGCCAATCTCCGTGACGGCCAGCCAGAGAATATAGAGCGCGATGAGAATGGTGATCAGCGGATCAACCCATGTCAGATCATAGAGGATAATGAGAGTGCCGCCGATGATGACGGCAACCGAGGCCAGCGCGTCTGACAGATTGTGCAGGAAAAGCGCGCGGATATTCTGGCTGCCCTTCTGCATGGACCATGTGAGCGCTGCGGTGAGAGCGTCAACAATAAGCGCCAGCGCAGCGATGATAACCACGGTCCAGCCCTGAACCTGTGGCGGATCGAGCAGCCGCATGCCACCTTCATAAATCAGGTAGAGGCCGACAATGATAAGCGTTGTGTAATTGACAAGCGCGGCAACACTCTCAATGCGGCCGTAACCAAATGTCATCTCTTCATCGGCGGGGCGCCGCGCGATCTTGCGCGCCGCAAAGGCGATGACCAGCGCCGCCATATCGGAAAAATTATGCAGTGCATCGGCAATCAGCGCGAGGCTTCCGGCAAAAATGCCGCCGATGATCTGCGCGACCGTCAGAAGGCCGTTGGCCCAGATCGCGTGTCTTGGCCCCTTAAAAGTGTGCCACTATTTGAGTGTCACAGGAGGAAGAAGGGATGGCTCGGAAACGATATTCGGACGAGGATGCGCTTAAGATACTGCGTGAGATTGATGTGCATTTGCATGATGGATTGGATGTTGTAAGCGCGTGCCGAAAGGCGGGGATTTCGGATAAAACCTATTACTATTGGCGCAAGAAGTTTGGTGGCATGGGACGCCCTCAGCTTTCTGAGATGCGCGCTCTGCAAAAAGAGAACGAGCGACTAAAGAAGATTGTCGCAGAGCTGCAGCTCGACAAGTTGATTCTGAAGGAAAGCCTGGATCATTTAAAGCCGAAGGCCTGACGGTTGATGGGTTGCGTCAGGCCGTGATCCACACCCGTCAAAAGTTGAACACATCAGAACGCCGCACATGCTTGGTTTTAGGGCTATCACGTTCCAGTCTTCGGTATCGGGCGCAGCCAACAAATGATGAGCAATTGCGCCTAGCTATGATCCGATTGGCCAAACAGTATGGGCGATACGGTTACAGGAAGGTCACTGCGCTATTGCGAATGGAAGGCTGGCGGGTCAATCACAAGAAGATCGAACGTTTATGGGGCGAAGAAGGCCTGCAGCTCCCCCAACGACACAAGAAGAAGCGGCGGCTTTATCACAAAGACAGCTCCATCATCAGGCTACGCCCCACACACCAGAACCACATCTGGGCGATAGACTTTGTTCATGACAAGCTCAGCAATGGGCGCAGCTATAAGATGCTGACGGTACTGGATGAGTATACCCGCGAGGCGCTCTGCGTGGCGGTGCGCCCCAGAATGAACGCAAACGATGTTCTTGATGCGTTGCACAGGCTTCTCATGAAGCATGGAAAGCCTGAGTTCATACGTTCTGACAACGGCCCGGAGTTCATAGCCGGGCATCTGCAGGGGTGGTTGAAAAAAGTCGGCATCCAGCCGATGCAGATCTACCCTGGGAGCCCTTGGGAGAACGGATACAATGAACGCTTCAACGGAACATTAAGACGGGAGGTTCTGAATGCAGAGTGGTTCCACAGCACAAGACAGGCGCAGGTCGCGATCAATGTTTGGCTCAAGCAATACAATCGGATCAGGCCCCATCACGCATTAGGTATGCGCCCTCCGGTGCCAGAAACCTTATTAGAGAACAGCAAAATTAGTGGTCCCGAAAAAGGGGGCTAGACAAGTCCATGGCAACTCCAGTTCGGCAGGCAGTGTATGGGTGTGGGCGGGGACTTGGATAAGTTTAACCCCCTATTTAGTCATTCCGGGCGGCTGAAGGCCGACCCGGGATCCATGCCAGAGGGCTCTGTGAAAGCGTGACTAGGGGGCAAGGATCAACCTGTCGGATTTTACGGCAGCAGTCTCAGGCATGGATTTCGGAATCAAGTTCCGGAATTGTTTGTCTGATTGGTGCTATATTTGTGTGTCCGCTGTAAGCGGGTGGCAGGCAGGCGACCGTTTTCCGGAATTGGGTTTTCACCCGTCGTCATCGTGGTCCCTGCCTGCCTTTGTTGACACGCTTGAAGAGTTGAATGGGTCCATTCGTGTGGCGAACACCCGCAAACAACCCCAAGCCATCACACAAGGTATGTTATCATGACACAGCATCCAATACGCTATGACAGTTTCATCGGCGTCGATGTCGGCAAGTTCACGCTTGTCATTCATGACATGAGGGACGGCACTACCAGCAGGATCGACAACAGATCATCCGCCATCCGGCAGTGGCTGCGCAGCCTTTCGGGGCGCAATTGCCTTATCATCTGCGAGGCGACCGGACGTTATGAGGCAGCCCTTTTGGAGCTGTGCCACCATGACCATGTTATCCACCGGGCTGATGCCCGCAAGGTCAAGGCCTTCATCCGCTCGCTTGGGCGCCTTGCCAAGACCGATGCCATCGACGCGGTCGCGCTGGCCCTGTATGGGCGTGA
>JBKEAB010000054.1:0-1563 GCA_047971845.1 Paracoccus sp. (in: a-proteobacteria)
CAAAGATCGAGAAGTCCTTGTCACCTGCTGCGGTGCGGGTGAAGGTCACGTCGAAGGTGAAGGTCCGTTCTTTCGAACGATCATAGTCACCTGAAGCCGTATCACCGACGCAGACGCCGTCATCAGCACCCGTGCAGACCACATCCACAGCAATTTCCGGCCCGGCATTGCCGAAATGGCTCAGCGTCACTTCGTTATATTCGGAAAAAGCGGCCGAGATGCTGTTAAGGATGTCGGTCAGAATGGCACCGCCATCACTGGAACCTGCGAAAACGGTTCCGCCAAGATCCTCGATATCATCCTTGAAGTCAGTGTCACCATAGTTGATGCCGATCAGGTTGACGCCTTTATCGGTGAGGGCAGTCTCGACCGTCTCATCACTCGGTGGGTTTTTGAAGGGGGCATCCCCCAATGCGATGATGAAGCGATTCGAATCGGGGCGCCAAGATGCGTTGTCTACGACATCCAGAACACCCATATTGCCCTCTTCCGCGAAATCACCACCACCGCTGGCAGACAGGCCATTGATAGCGGCGGTCGTATCTGTTGCGGTGAATGACAAATTCGAGATACTGCCACACTCGGTTGTGCCGCAGGCACCGGTGCCGGCCGCCCCACCTCTGGACCTCAGCACATCATCATAATAGGCCACGCCGGTCTTGGCGCTGCCAAGGGCAGCAAGGCCGGTGATAATATCCCCTGCGGAGGACTTGGCCTGACCAATTTCGCCGCCCATGCTGCCGGTGGTGTCGAAAAGGAACATGACGTCCAGCGGTGCCGATGTCGGCTTTCCTTCTGAAATCACGACCGTCTTTTCGATCGTTACGCTTTCACCGATGGCCAGATCGGCCGTGAAGGTTTCGGGGCTGATTGAATCTGCGGATGCAACGCCGCCGATAAAGCTCAGCGCGACGGCTGCCGCCCATGTTTGATGTTGTCTCATAAAAAACTCCCGTCACAGGTGTGTTGAAACGGAACCAAATCAACCCGGATCAAATTCCGCCCTCGCCTTGATCGCCAAATCCGCGGGCACTAAACCTCAAAGCCACCAACCCCGGCATTCTCAACGTTTGCGCGATCACCCTTGGGGGGAAGGTGCAGAGATAGTCTCCCGAAAAAGGGTATCATGCCGTCTTAAGTATGTCCATATATGCCACACATAACCTATTGATATCATGCATATCATTGCGAGAACAATATGCATTAACCACAACTTTAAATTGTTCTTGTAATTTCTGATCTTCCCCTATGCAGTCGGGCTGCATAGTCATGGGCGAACGTGATCTGAGTGCCTAACATTCTACAAGTCGTCTTTTGTCAGGGATCCCAATCATGCCATGTCTTTCATTTTCGCGGCGCTGGCTGCCCTCCGTTATGACCGCGCTGATCCTGACTGCCTCTGTTTCCGCGCTGGGGGCCTCGTTCCCGGATGCAGAAATCCCCATGCCGGGGCGCGATCTTTTCAACGAGGGGCTTGCGGCTCATCCCGATGATCGCCGGTTGCTCAAGGGTCTCAGCCTTGTCGAACAGCGTCTGGGCCAGACGGATGCGGCTTTGACGCTG
>JBKEAB010000055.1:0-7700 GCA_047971845.1 Paracoccus sp. (in: a-proteobacteria)
AGATGGCAAGGCTGTTGTAGATGGCGTGAACATTGCGCTGCGCCATCAGCGTCAGACCCAGAACAGCCAGGGTGGTCGTGTTCCGAAGAACATGCCGATTGACCTCTCGAACCTTGCGCTGCTGGACAAGAACGGTAAGGCGACCCGTGTTGGCTTCCGCATGGAAGGTGACAAGAAGGTTCGTTTTGCCAAGACCACGGGAGACGTGATCTGATGCTGGACCAAGCCAATTATACCCCGCGCCTCAAGTCGCTTTTCAAGGACCAGATCCGGTCCGCGCTGAAGGAAGAATTCGGCTACAAGAACGACATGCAGATCCCGCGTCTGGACAAGATCGTCCTGAACATGGGCATCGGTGAGGCCGTCAAGGATACCAAGAAGGTCAAGCAGGGCGCTGAAGAACTGTCACTGATCGCCGGTCAAAAGGCCGTGATCACCAAGGCAAAGAATTCAATTGCCGGCTTCCGTGTCCGTGAAGACATGCCCCTGGGCGCGAAGGTAACTCTGCGCGGTGACCGGATGTACGAATTCCTGGACCGCCTTATCAATATCGCACTGCCCCGTGTCCGCGATTTTCGCGGCGTGAAGGGGACGGCTTTCGATGGCCGTGGCAACTATGCCATGGGCCTGAAAGAACACATCGTGTTCCCGGAAATCAACTTCGACAAGGTCGACGAAGTTCTGGGGATGGACATCATCATCTGCACCACCGCGAAGACCGACGCGGAAGCGAAATCGCTGTTGAAGCTTTTCAACATGCCGTTCAACAGCTGATCGCGAGGGAAGAAGATATGGCTAAGAAATCCATGGTTGAGCGCGAGAAAAAGCGCGAACGTCTGGTTCAGAAGTATGCTGCCAAGCGGGCTGAACTGAACGAAGTCATTCACGATCAGGAACGCCCGATGGAAGAGCGTTTCAAGGCTTCGCTGAAACTGGCGAAATTGCCGCGCAATTCCTCGGCGACACGTCTGCACAACCGGTGCCAGCTTACCGGCCGTCCGCATGCGTATTACCGCAAACTGAAACTGTCGCGGATCATGCTGCGCGAACTGGGCGCTCAGGGACAGATCCCTGGCCTGGTCAAGTCGAGCTGGTAAGGGGGCGAATATGAATATGAACGATCCTCTTGGCGATATGCTGACCCGTATCCGCAATGCGCAGATGCGTGGGAAGTCTACTGTTCGCTCACCTGCTTCGAAACTGCGCGGCTGGGTGCTGGACGTGCTGCAGGCCGAAGGCTATATCCGCGGCTATGAAGAAGTTACCACCGAGGCTGGCCATAATGAGCTGGAGATCTCGCTGAAGTACTTCGAAGGTCAGCCGGTTATTCGTGAGCTGGCCCGTGTATCCAAGCCGGGTCGCCGTGTTTATGCCGGTGCCAGGGAAATCCCGCAGGTCCGTCAGGGGCTGGGCGTTTCCATCGTCTCGACGCCGAAGGGCGTGATGTCGGATGCTGCGGCTCGCAACGCCAATGTTGGCGGCGAAGTCCTCTGCACCGTATTCTAAGGAGGGCAGGATGTCTCGTATTGGTAAAAAGCCGGTCGAACTGCCCAAGGGCGTCACGGCTGAAATTAAGGGCCAGACCATCGAGGTGAAGGGACCAAAAGGGACCCGCAGCTTCACAGCGACCGATGATGTGGACCTGAAAGTGGAAGATAACGCTGTTGTCGTCACCCCGCGTGGCCTGTCCAAGCGTGCACGTCAGCAATGGGGCATGACCCGCTCGATGGTTGCTAATCTGACGGTTGGTGTTTCGGAAGGCTTCAAGAAAGAACTGGAGATCCAGGGTGTCGGCTACCGTGCGCAGATGCAGGGCAAGACCCTGAAATTGTCGCTTGGTTACAGCCACGAGGTAAACTTTGAAACTCCTGAAGGTGTGATGATCACCGCGCCGAAGCAGACAGAGATTGTCGTGGAAGGCATTGATCAGCAACAGGTTGGTCAGGTTGCAGCAAACATCCGTGAATGGCGCCAGCCTGAGCCCTATAAGGGCAAGGGTATCCGCTATAAGGATGAATATGTCTTCCGTAAGGAAGGCAAGAAGAAGTAAGGGGCGCAAAAATGGCACTGAAAAAGAGAGATCTGTTCCTCAAGCGCCGCCTGCGCAACCGGAACAAACTGCGTGCGATGTCCAATGGTCGTCCGCGCCTGTCCGTTCACCGTTCGTCAAAGAATATCTCGGTCCAGGTGATCGACGATGCACAGGGCCGTACGCTGGCTGCGGCGTCGTCGCTGGAAAAGGATCTTGGCGTGGTGGGCAAGAACAACATCGAAGCGGCCGCCAAAATCGGCTCGGCTATTGCAGAGCGTGCGAAGAAAGCGGGTGTCGAAGAAGTCGTATTCGATCGTGGTGGCTTTCTGTTTCACGGTAAGATCAAGGCTTTGGCCGATGCTGCCCGTGAAGGTGGACTGAAGTTCTGATGCTTGTGGGGGGCGGCTACGCCACCCCGATGATCCGGGGGCAGGGGCTTTCGTCCCAATAGTGCGCCCACCAGGATTGGATGTAACGGCGTGGCTTGATGCGCCAGATCAAGAGGAATGCCATATGGCAGAACGTGAAAACCGTCGGGGTCGTCGCGAAGATCGTGAAGAAACCCCGGAATTTGCTGACCGTCTGGTCGCAATCAACCGCGTGTCGAAAACCGTCAAGGGGGGTAAGCGCTTCGGCTTTGCCGCTCTGGTCGTTGTTGGCGATCAGCGTGGCCGTGTCGGCTTTGGCAAAGGTAAGGCCAAGGAGGTTCCGGAAGCGATCCGCAAAGCAACTGAACAGGCCAAGCGCAATCTGGTCCGCGTTCCGCTGCGTGATGGCCGTACGCTGCACCATGACATCGAAGGCCGCCACGGGGCAGGTCGTGTCGTGATGCGGACTGCCGTTCCGGGGACCGGGATCATTGCCGGCGGCCCGATGCGTGCCGTTTTCGAGATGCTGGGCGTGCAGGACGTTGTTGCGAAATCGTTGGGTTCGCAGAACCCGTACAATATGATCCGCGCAACGCTGGACGGGCTGAAGCGTGAAGCTTCGCCCCGTTCGGTTGCGCAACGTCGTGGCAAGAAGGTTGCCGACATTCTGGGCAATAATGAACCGAAGGCGGAAGTTGCCGCTCCGGCTGAAGTGTAAGGGAAACGGTCATGGCAAAAACCATCGTCGTCAAGCAGATCGGCAGCCCGATCCGCCGCCCTGCCATTCAGCGTGAGACGTTGAAAGGTCTGGGTCTGAACAAGATGAACCGTACGCGTGAACTGGAAGATACTCCGGCAATCCGCGGCATGGTCGCAAAAATCCCGCATCTGGCAGTGATCATCGAAGAACGTGGCTGATCTTACTGGATCGGAAATGAATCTGAAATGCCCTGCTTTGGCAGGGCATTTTCTATTCCACCATGCGCAAGGACAAAGATGAGCGTTGCGTTTACCATAAGTGATGGGGTGGACGCCCCTTGGCGGCATTGATGTGCCAAGGTAGCGGGTGTTGAAACACCGCTATAGAGGAGAGCGCCCATGGGAGAGGTTAGCATTATCAGGCTGGATTTGGTCATGAACGTGTTGCAGATGCACGGCGCGGGGGCGATGGGTCAAGCTTTCGCGTGCGCAGCTTCTGCGGTTCGTGGCGGTGAAGAGCGTAACGAAGCAAGCCGCGTGCCTGACGTTCAAGACGCGCAATCTGCTTGTGCGGTAGCGAACGCAGGCGATCTCGGCGCTGCGCAGGGTCATCTGGCGGAGTATGGCCTGATTGCCCCGCAGGGACCGGCGCATTTGGCACGCCTGAAGGATGTGCTCGAGCAGTCTGGTTCCGAACTGCCCAAATCTGTCATCGAGATTGGGATGGAGTTGCTGTCTCATATCCAGGCTCTGGAGGTGCGGATCAATGGACTGAGTGCACGCCTTAGGTCGAGTGAGAAAGCCTGAAATGGGTCCGGCTGGTATGACGACAAGACGCGCCTGCACAGCGCCGTCGGTTACGTTACCCCGAACAAAGCAGAGCAGGACTTCTACGCAAGCCTGAACGCGGCCGAAAAAGCAGCCTGATCATCGAACCACAAACCCTCCGGTAAACCCGGGGCGGTTCAATATGTCGGCCCAGATGCAGAGGAAACGCCGGGTGCCGAGGTCATGTTTCTGCCAGACCTCGTAGTCGTCCCACCAGTCCGCCTGTCACGCCCTTGAGGTAAAGCCAAGGCTACAGTTTTTAAGTGATTTTGTCTTGCGTAGGTATTGCGGCAGGGCGCTCGGCGTGAAACTGATCCGATCCTTGTCGGCCCCGCAGTCCCGAATATGCGGAACCGGCACCGGGCCGATCCCGATCAGAACCTTGCGTTCAGACAGATACCCGTGGCGGACTAGATGCGTCCGGCCTTCGTCCAGCTTCTCGGCGGCATGGCGCTCCAGCAGTGTCGTAAGCTCGGTTTCGACGGCCTGACGGATCAACTGCCGCGTACCGTTGCGCACCAGATCGGTCATGGGTCGGTGGAAATCCCCGATGGATCGGGCAGATGGGTGAAGATAGATTCTGACATATGGCATATCCCTTTCTCGGCTGAGAGTTGACGGCGCGTAGACAACGCCTTGATATGCCGCCCCTCAGGGCATCACCAACTTTCACGCGTTACTTCCTCGTCCGACGCATAGCCAAACACCATAGTGTCCACTATCATTGATGGACACTAACCGTCATTTTCCAAGCCCGGCAGAGCGGTCAGGTCGGACGGTTACGGTTACGGTTTGTCTCCCATGCGGACAAACCTCCTGATCGGTTATTGTCGTCCAAGCGACTTTGTCTTTTTGCCTTTCTTGCCGTTCCGTCAGGTTCCGGACTGGGTGTAAGGATGAATGTCGGCTACGGTAACAAGCCAAGCATGTTCTGCCTGGACGGAGGTGATTAAACGCATCATGCTCTAGACATGGGTCTCAGGTGCGTTGATTTTGATGTGTATATATTTTGGAATTGCAGGCGGTATGATCAGCCGTGTGCCGGGGAGGGCCTGTCTGGACAGCCAGATCAGGTCGTGTCGGGCCATGGCCAGACAGCCAGCGGTAATGAAGCCCGGCCTGCGCCATTGATGCAGGAAAATGGCGGATCCTTTACCAGATTGGGCATCCGGCCAGTTCCAGTCGGTTGTCAGAACAATATCATATAATGGATCAGCCCGATGCAGGGTCTCGTGGCTGGCGCGGAAAGGTGTCCGGACATGGTGGTTATAGGCGGGATGATCAGGATCGTCACACCACAGATCCGCAGGCCCGATCGGTCGTGCCCATGGTGCCGGTCGTGACAGCCTGTCTGGTCGCCAGAAGCATCCTGTGATGCGATGAATCCCTGCCGGCGTTGCGGCATCACCTTCGCGCTTGCTGCTGCTGATCCCGCCCCGGCCGATGGTACAGGGAATGACGCGGCCTTGAAAGCGCAGTCCCCGCGCGGTCAGTACGATATCAAGGGGGCTCATAACAGATGACCGGATTTTCTGGCTTTGGTTGCCAGATAGGCCCGGTTAAAGCGATTGGGTGGCAGGATCAGGGGAACTCGTTCAACAACCTCAATTCCGTGGGTGGCCAGCATTTCAACCTTGCGCGGGTTATTGGTCATCAGCCGCACACGTGAAAAACCCATCTCCCGCAATATTCCTGCACCGATACGGAAATCACGCTCGTCGTCCTCGAAGCCAAGGCGATGGTTGGCCTCCACCGTGTCAAAGCCCTGATCTTGCAGGGTATATGCCCGCATCTTGTTAGCCAGGCCAATGCCGCGTCCTTCCTGGTTAAGGTAGAGCAGCACACCTTCACCGGCCTCGCCCATCCTTTGTAATGCCGTGTGTAATTGCGGGCCACAATCGCATTTCAGGCTGCCGAGAACGTCGCCGGTAAAACAGGCCGAATGTAGGCGGACCAATGCGGCCTTTGTGCGTGAAGGGGTGCCGATCTCAACGGCATAATGCTCGGTTGCACCGTCTTCGGGTCGCAGAATATGCAGCCGGGTCTGTTCGGATGCCTCAAGTGGCAGGCGGGCAGCGGCAACCGGGTGCAGAAGTGATTCGGTGGCAAGGGCCTCCATCAGCGGGACAGGCGATAATCGGGTCAGCGCAGACAGGGCCGTGTCTGTTTGTACCATCAGGACAGCAGGTAACAGCTGGGCTGATTTTGTCAGAGTAATTGCGGCAAGGTGCGGGATGGTATTGCCGTCCCGTAATGTTGCAAACGGACCTTTCAGCGGCGTGGCCATATCGGTGGACGGATCCATGACAGCACGTAACCAGGTTATATCTGCACTGGTGGGAACATGAATCCGGGCCAGATCACCGTCATAGGCACGCGCTTTCAGGGTTTCGGCCCGGCGGGCAGTTATGACCAGAACCGGCTGCCCCAAGGCACAGGCTGATGCCAGGCGGGCAGGGTGAAGCGTTTCCACAGCTGCAGTCAGCCAGTCACCGATGATGACCGGAAGGCCCATGCGCAGATCGCTTCGGGCGCGGGAGATCTGTTCTTCAAGGGTCGGAAGCAGGCTCATCTTGAAACAAACTGAAACATTTTGGCTGTCCATGACAACAGCGCGTGAGAATTCCGCAACATTGCTGGACGGCGGCGAACAGGCTCTCCAGCTTGTGCGGCAGAAAGCCAAAGGAGGCAAGAGCATGGCCGGACTGAAAAAGATTCTGCTGGTAGACGATGAAGAAGACTTGCGTGAAGTATTGGCTGAACAACTGGTTGCTACCGATGATTTTGATGTGTTTGAGGCAGGTACGGGTGTTGAAGCCGTTGAACAGTGCAAAAGTGCGATTTTTGATCTTGTGGTACTGGATGTCGGTCTGCCGGATACGGATGGCCGTGAATTGTGCAAGCGTCTGCGTAAACAGGGGGTAAAATGCCCTGTTGTCATGCTGACCGGGCATGATACCGATGCTGACACAATTCTGGGTCTGGACAGTGGCGCGAATGATTATATCATCAAGCCGTTCAAGTTTCCGGTCTTGTTGGCCCGGCTGCGTGCCCAATTGAGGACGCATGAGCAGTCCGAAGATGCGATCTTCCAGCTTGGACCCTATACGTTCAAACCGGCGATGAAAATGCTGGTGGATGAACGTGACCGCAAGATCCGTCTGACGGAAAAGGAGACCAATATCCTGAAATTCCTGTATCGTGCGCAAGATGGGATCGTAGCCCGCGATGTGCTGCTGCATGAGGTCTGGGGATATAATGCCGGGGTCACGACACATACGCTGGAAACCCATATCTATCGCTTGCGGCAAAAAATTGAACCTGACCCTTCGAATGCACGGCTGCTGGTGACTGAAAGTGGTGGCTATCGGCTAGTTGCCTGATTTTGATCCGGGACAGGGAAACCTGTTCCGGTCCCTGAGGGTTATGCCTCTGAAGCCCAGTGGTTCGGGGACGCGGCCACATTTCCATGATATGGAGCATGCCCCGGTAATTGCCGGGGCTTTTTTCTAGGCTCAGGGCTCATAGCCAGTAAATGACGGTTGCTGCGAGGGCGATGGCGGACAAGAAAACCTTCGGGCATCTGCCGTATCGGGTTGCGACATATGAGGAGGATCAGAAAACAGTCCGGGGGACTGTTTTCCCGACGATTGGCCAGTCCTTGAGCCTGCCGAACATGATCCCGATGCGGTTGCGGCATTTGTAGCGGCGCCTGTCGTAGTTCACCGCTTTGTTCCGCTGTTTCCGGCCCGGGATGCAGAGGCATCCCCTTG
>JBKEAB010000056.1:0-21279 GCA_047971845.1 Paracoccus sp. (in: a-proteobacteria)
CTTGCCGTGCCCGCCGCCGTTGCCTTGCTTCTTCGGAAGAAGGCCCCCGGTCGTCTTCGCAAGCTTAACCATGTCATTGACGAACTTGACCGATACCCTGAAACGCGCCGCCGCTGACCGGTGCGTGTTGCCCTCGGACACATGATCCACGACACGCTGTCGAAGTTCAACAGGATGCGGCTTACCCATCGTTGATCCCCAATATCTGCCTCAAAGACAGGGAATCACAGCGCCTCATCCAAAGGAAGTATGAATCTCAATACGTGCAAAACGCTTTAGTGTTACCCACTCAAGATGAGCGCCATAAGGGTCGAGGAAAGCGACACCGCGAATGTTATGCGCCTTAAGAGACGGCGCAATCTTGCGGATCAGCGGGTTACAATCGCCCACCTGAACCGTCACGCCATTTCTCCCTTCGGTGACAGTGCGCAGAATCTCTGCACGCGTTTCGTCAAGGTCAAAGAAATAATGCCGGTGAAATCCGTTCGGCACATTCAACGCTCGCACTGGCGAGCCAAGGATAAACTCCTCCTGCGCCTGAGTGTCGTCTGTCTCGTCGAAAAATGACGAAGGTGTAGCTGTAGCGACAGAGCCGCGCACTTTTGTAACGCAAGCACCAGCAAAGGCATTAATGTAAACTCGTGTGAACGACTGCTGTATCCCCGCCTGCCGCTTCGATCTCAGCGGTGGTCGGTTCTGGCTGCCCGAACAAGGCGTCGCGTAGCGCGTCCGGTACAGTCTTCTTCGGGAATACTCCAAGCTGGGCATCTAGTGGCTCGACACCGTCAATGGTCTCGAACTGCAATACAGTCAGCTCAGCTTCTGCTGTCTGAACGTTATCACAGCTGCCCGAACCCACCATCCATGGGTCATCGCCACAATGATCTACCGGAAGGCTCATATCGGAGCTGCCACTATGCACATATTACAATATTGCACCCATACCAGACGAGCGATCCGATAGCCATCCCAACCCACAGTTATCATCTGATCGCCAACAGCGTACCGGGCGAAGCTGTAGCTGGACGCCAACCTTCCCGCCGGGACCGGCCGCCGCGACAGTGTTGGGTAAAGCGTTGAAGACGAGAGTTGAGATAGATTCGCTTGTCGTTTGAGATAGGTGGTCATGTCGCGTGAAAAATAAAATCAATCAAAAACAAAACGTTAAAAATTCACGTGAGATGGTTACCCATGTCGGCCGACAGTCAGGTGAAAGCCGGTCGGATTGCCCAAAGCGTCACAGGTCGCGTGGATCCTGGTGCTCAGCCCGCCTCGTGACTGCCCGATTATTTCGGTTTTTTTGATCATCCCTTCGCACCGGCCGAATGCTGATGCGCCCGCATGATCGTACTGTCGATCATCGCGTATTCGTTATCGATGTTCCGTGTCAAGCCATTGGAAAAAAGATAAAAAAGACCATTTCGGCTCCAGCGTATGTAACGCGTGTGGACCACCCGGAAGTCGCTGAACCGCGCAGGAAGATCGCGTCAGGGGATGCCTGCGCGACACCAGTAGAGCACCGCTTCAACGAACAGCCGGTATCGTGGGCGGATCACGCCGCTGTCAGAAGCCCTACCCGACAGAAGTGCCTTGATCCTCTCCCATTGGTCATCGCGAAGGCCATAACGCCGCATCTTACGTCAACTTCATCATAAAGAATGACAACACATAGCCATCGGCGCTCAGCGGCTATACTCATGGTGGAAAAGATGACTTGTGTATCCTGTAGTCAGGCAGTGTCCATACAAATTGGGAAGCTGCAAAACCCCACTCTTTGCACGGCTTGATCAGGTGGTTTCTTCCGATCATGTTGCAGATATCTGACCGCTGGAAGCAGGGTGCTGACATGGCTGATAAGATCATCATCATTGTTGGATATGGCCGCAGTGGCTCAACATTGCTGGACATGATGCTGGCAATGCATTCGGATATCTTCGGAGCCGGGGAAATGTCGACCATTTGTCGCCATGTCTGGCCAAATGATGAATATTGCGCCTGTCATGCACGGGTTTGGTCCTGCCACTTCTGGTCGGGTGTCATGGCCGAATGGCTGGGCACGGGTATTGATGCTGCTGCCCATGCAGCCCTGCAAGGGAAGGTGGAACCGATCCTGTCTGCGAGACGTATCATGGGTGGGGCCGCATTGCGGCGTTATCATGATGAAACACTGGCCTTGTTTCGGATCACTGCGCGGCATGCGGGGAGTCCGGTCATTCTGGACAGTTCGAAATCACCGGGCCGGGCTTTGGCGCTGGCAGATGCGGCAGTTGATCTGCGTGTTATTCATCTGGTTCGCGATCCGCGTGCGGTGGCATGGTCAATGTCAAAGCCGATGCAGATAGACTCTGCGAAAGGTATCCAGAAGCAGATCCGTGCCCGCAGCCCCACGCGTACGGCATTGCGGTGGAATTTTGTCAATGCCGGAGCCGATGCTCTGATGCAGCAGATACCGGACGGACATGCCATCCGCATTCGTTACGAAGACCTGATCGCCCGCCCTGCACAAACCCTGTCCCGGATTGGCAGGATAACCGGGCTTTCCCTTGATGAGACCGGTGCCCGGATTGAAGCCGGGGAACATATTTCCGCCAGTCATCAGGTTGCCGGTAGCCGGATCCGCATGTCCGGAGCCATGGGGCTGAAAGCGGATATGCAATGGATCAGCCAGATGCCCGAGGTCGCGCAACGGGCTGTCAGCCGATTATGTCGGGGCAGAATGCGGCGTTATGGATATGCCCCTGCGCCGGTATCGGCATTGTCATCATCAGGCGTATGAAGGCAGGCTCCAAGTGCGAGAAACCATGGAACGGCCCAGAACCGGGCATAGAAATGCGCCAGCCCGTTCTGAACCAGTGCCAGCATGATGATTGTTGTCAGAGTAAGGACCCCAAACCAACGCATGTCCCGTTGGATCAACATTGGCCAGCCAATAAGTACACCGGCCATCATCAGCCCGAAATGCCCCAGAAGGCTGATTACGCCACCCTCTGCCAGAAGCAGCAGATAAGTATTGTGAACGGGTGCGCCATGAGCGCTGGTAGTCCGGTACTGGTCGGCACCGAGACCGATAAAGATCGTGTTCCGGGTCAGGTCATATGCTTCATGGATCAGGTACATCCGGTCGGAAAATGTCCCGGCTTGTCCCATATCACCTGATTCCAGTGCTCCGAACACCCGCTTGATGAAGATCTCGGGCAGGAACAGCTCCCCCCATTGGTATATGATAATGAACAGCAGACTGCCGATAGCAATCATTCCGAACAGAAGCCTCAATGCACCGCTCAGCAGGACAAGAAAAAGAAGTCCAAGGCCGGTCAGGAAGAAGCCGGTATTGGATCCTGTCAGTAACAGTCCCCAGACCAGAGGTATCAGAACCAGTACCAGTATCGGCAATCGTATTTCGCGAATGAAATACAGCCACATGCTGAACGTAATGGCGATGGCGGTCAGTGCTCCGGCAGCGTTTTCACGCTCGACCAGTGAAGCCAGTCGCCCGCTGAGGGTGACAAAGCGGTGATCGTCCGGTGCAAACTGCATGTACCATGCGCCATGTAGCATCACTGCAACCATGGCGAAGATGAATACCTTGATCAGAAAAAGAACTTCGGCCCGGCTGCGCTGCAGGAACAGCATTGGCATTGCAATCAGAGAAAAACAATATTGCCCGGCTACGATCAGGCCGGCCATCAGGTCGCCATTCATGGCCGATCCGGTCAGCAACCCGGACACCAGCAACAGCACGCTGATATACCACATGGCCGATGCCCGTCCAAAGGGATGCAGTGGCAGCCGTCCCTGCGCAAACATCAGCCCCAGTGTCATGATCGCGAATACATCGCCCAGCGTGATATAGGCAAAGTCTGCCCGCAGGTAATTGACCGGGGACAGGAATACCGCACAGGCAGCCAGAACCAAGTCTGTATGCCAGAAGTGTTGATCCGGCGTGGCAGGAAGATCCGGCATTCCTGTTGGTGCGGCAAGTTGCCTTATGTGGAAATCGGGATTCTGTCTGATCATGCGTGGCATACGATATTGCGGCAAGATTGTTTTTGACCCCGCTGCAGGGCATGTTATCCCTTTGGGATCTTAAAATGGCTTGTGGAAACTTATCTGCCACATATTGCCTGACATACCCAGTACACTGCAAGAGGCGACCCCAATGGCACGCACTCGGATATTATTCCCGTTTGCCGGAGACACCGGACTGGGGGGCAGCCATGTTTCGGCACTCGATCTGATTGCCGGGCTGGACCGGGACCGTTTCGAGGCCCGCATCCTCTTGCATCAACAAGCAGGTGCCGTGGGTGAATATGCCCATGGTCTGGGGCTGGAATTTGAGGTTGCTGAAGATCTGCCCCTGATGCGTACCCGTCATAATCTGCGGGCGGGCGATACCGGAATTGCCCGTTATTTGTTGAGTTCGGTCTATCGGCTGACACGGGAAATCCGCCGGATTG
The DNA here is from genome assembly GCA_047971845.1 of Paracoccus sp. (in: a-proteobacteria). Lineage (GTDB taxonomy): Bacteria > Pseudomonadota > Alphaproteobacteria > Rhodobacterales > Rhodobacteraceae > Paracoccus. The sequence goes on from JBKEAB010000056.1 coordinate 4,458, forward strand.
ATCCACAGATCGTCCATAGCAATGAAGGTCGCATTCATACCAACTGGGTCATCCCGGCCCAGCTGGCCGGACGCCGGCATCTGTGGCATCACCGGCAGGATCCCCGTGCCTTTGGCGTTAACAAACTGGCCCCGCTACTGTCGGATCAGATTGTCGGAGTCTCGCATTTCGCCCGTCCTGCAGTGCCAATCCGGTCTGTTGATGATATTTTCACCGTTGTTTACAGCCCTTTTGATTTCGGTACAGAAATTCCGGATAAGCAAACCGCCCGACGAGAGATCCTGACAGAGGTGGAACTGCCGCCCGATTCGCTGTTGCTGGGGTGGTTCGGCTCGCTGACAGAGCGCAAGAAACCAGTGCGTTTTGTTGAGGCAGTAGCCGCAATCTGTCGGCAGCTACCCGACCGGCCAGTTCATGGGCTCCTTTTCGGTGGCACGGTTGAGGCCCACGGCACTCTGGATCGTCAATGTCTTCAGCGTGCGCAGGATCTTGGCATTGCCGGTCAAATCCATGTCATGGGTTTCCGCCGTCCGGTTGACCGCTATATGGCGGGGTTGGATATCATACTGGTCACGGCGCTGAACGAGCCCTTCGGCCGAACCTTGATTGAATCGATGTATCTGGGAACACCTGTCATTGCGACGGCGCATGGTGGCAACCCTGAGGCAATCAATGACGGTCAGACCGGTTTTCTGGTTCCTCCCGAAGATCCTGCGGCGTTCACGGCGCCTGCACTGAAACTGCTGGATAATCCGGGACTTTACGATGATATTGTTACTCTGGCGCGACAGGATGTGCTGACAAAATATGGCCGGGATATCCATATCCGCCAAATCAGTGATATCTATGACCGGTTGTCGCCACTACCGGGTTCATGATTCAGGGGAAGGATGCAGTGCTCTGGCCTCTGACAGTTCAATCAAATGAACTGCACGCAACAGGTTGATCAGGTCGGATTGTCGTGAAACCCCGCCCTTCTGGTAAATATTGCGCAGGTGATAGTTGACCGTTGGACGGGCAATGCCCATGACGCCGGTTATCTGGTCAAGACGCATGCCTTCAGCCAGATAGCTGGCCAGCCGGGTTTCGGTCGGAGTCAGGCCGATGGCCTTGGCAACCAGCCGGCTTCCCAGAAGCCCATTATGCATTGACGGAAATATGACGGCCGCAAAAACTGGTTCCGTACCGTCGGAGTCGGACAGCTCCAGTGTTGCAACAAAGAGATGCTGTGCCAGATTGGATCGTGACACACCAGTTGGGATCATGCGAAAATCCAGTGTTCGGCTCTGTCCGGTTTCATACGATACCGGATCGTGCCCGGCTTGCGCGGCATAGCGTGATATCCATGCCCGGATTGTTGCCGCATTGGCCCGTGACAACTGACGCGCGGTGCTGTTGGTAAAGAAGGGCTGGCCATGTGTATCATAGAGGATCACTCCAAAGGAAAACCGATCCAGCAAGGCATGAAGAACCTGCAAGCGATGCGAAGCGGGACCTGGATTGGCATCGGTCAGAATTGCTGACCGCAGACGTGATGCCAAGCGCAGCTGTACCTCGAACGAAGCGACCAGCAGTTCTGTATCTACCGGTTTGACGATAAAGTCATCCGCGCCGGCCAGCTTTCCCGCCACAATATCATCCCGGGTGCCAAAGTCAGACATGATGAAGATCGGCATGCTGGCCAGATCAGTCCGCTCACGCCGGATCATCTGCAACAGTGCCATGCCTTCATGTCCGGGCAGGGTTTGATCGCATAACATCATATCGGGCGGCGAATTCCGCAGTTGAGCCATCACACCACTGGAATCGATGGCCGTGATAACGGCCAGCCCGCGCTGACTGAGCCCCTGTGCAAGATAGTCAGCCAGATCATGATCCGCTGTGCATACCATGATACGCCGGGGACGGTTGGTCGCAATGAAAGGTATCATGGTCGTCTCCCTGCGAGAGTCTCGGGACTGTGGAATGGATGAAAGAGGTCAGGCTTGCGCATCGGACAGGATCTCCAGAATGCCGGCACCCAGCTGGTCAAGCTCAGCTTCTGTCCAGGTCGGATCGACTAGAAAGGCCAGACTGGTTCGGCCCAGTTCTTCTGCGATGGGTAATGGTGCGGGTGGATGGTGTTCCGGGGCCGCAAAAATCCCTTCACGATAGATCTCCGGGCAGCTGCCCACGGATAACGGTAATCCCATTGCAGATGCAGCCGACAGGATCCGGTTGCGATCCCAGTCCGGGGCCAGACGTTCCAGACGCAGGAATACATAAAAACGATACCATGCATGAGTCAGATCGGCAGGAGGTAAGGGTATCCGCAGCACCGGCGATTCATGTAGGATCCTAGTCAGCCTTGCGGCATTCCGTGTGCGTATTCCGTGCCATTCCGACAGGTGTTGCAGCTGCAGACGGCCAATTGCAGCCGACAGGCCGGTCATCCGCAGATTGGTGCCGGGGCCTGCGGCATGCAGCCAGCGAAAGCCTTGTACCGTTTCCGGTGCAAGGACAAGTAAGCGGGCCTTGCCATGGTCCTTGAATGACCAGATCCGGTCATAAAGCACATCATCATTGGTGATGATTATCCCGCCTTCTCCTCCGGTTGAGATGATCTTGTCCTGACAGAAGGAATAAGAACCCAGCGTTCCGAAGCTGCCAACAGGCTGATCGCCGATCCGGGCACCATGAGCCTGTGCGCAATCCTCTATTACCCACAGGTTATGCCGCTTGGCCAGGTCCATGATCCCCGGCATATCACATGGCCACCCCGCCAGATGGACGGGAATGATGCCGCGTGTGCGATCTGAAATCAGGGGTGCTATCGTGTCGGGGGTGATGTTCTGGCTGTCGGGGTCGATATCGGCAAAGACTGGTTTCCCGCCCGCCAGCAACACACAACCGGCCGATGCAACGAAACTACGCGGGCTGGCAATCACCTCATCACCCGGTTGCAGGTCAAGCGCTCGCAATGCTGCATCCAGCGTAACGGAGCCATTGGCCATGGCGATGCTATGCCGCGTACCGGCATGAGCTGCAAATTCAGTCTCGAAGGCCCGGACATCCGGACCGGTCCAGGCATTCACCTTGCCGGAACGCAGCAACCGGGTGATTGCTGCAATCTGTTCTTCGTCGAAGACAGGCCAAGTCTGATTGCGTTCCATGGTTATTCCACCTGTCGGATGAGGACAAACGCTTCCGCTGCCGGACGATGCATGGATGCACCGCGCAGCGTTGCCAGTGCTGACAGGGCCTGAACCGACCGTTCATGTGGGGCGGGCTTCTGCTGGCTTTTATACAGAGTAAATGCATCAAGCTTGCGCTGCAGCGTGTCGGAAATGTCAATGAAGGTGTTCGGCAGGAAGCCGGGGCTGAGATAAGGGGCGTTCCAGTTCGTTTCCGACAGGGTTTCATAGGCCAGAATCCGGGCTGGATAGCTTGCCTGATGCGGGCGCGAGGCCACAAGCGCCGACAGAAAGCTAAGCTGATGGTCCAGATGAATGTCCCCCGGGTGTGGGACAAAGACTGTTCGGGGAGCCACGTCCCGGACAACACCGGAGATTGCCCGGTTCAGGTCAGCATGTGGGAATTCAGCCAGTTCTGCGGCAGGACAGTTCAGGTAATGGGTCCGGGTCACCCCCAGAAGCTTATGCGCGGCTTCGGTCTCAACCCGGACCTGCGCGGCCTGTTCCGTCGAAAAGCGCGGAGCACGGCCGGTTGTGACTACGGCCACATGTACCTCTGCACCGGCATCGGACAAACGTGCCATGGTTCCGCCAACGCCCAGTACCTCATCATCGGGATGAGGCGCGATGATCAGAGCAGGACCATGTTCCCGTAACCCGTCCTTCATCCTGAAACTCCCAGTTTTTCATGGCGCCTGAAGCCGCCGGTGCCATGCCATGCCAATATGTCGATGCAATGCCCGTCACCGCACATGACGGTGACAATTCCATCCTCATCATGCTGAACCTGTCCCGGCAGGCCGATGAAATATGTTTCCCGGGGGTGCAGGCGGGCCTGCGTCACGGTTATTGTCATCCCCTTGCCGTCATGGGTCGTCGCCCCCGGATAGGGGGGGCCGACGGCACGGATCAGTCGTTCTATTTCAGCTGCCGGTAGGGTCCAGTCGATCCGGCCATCTTCAGGGCGGCGGCGGGCGCAGATACTGGCGGCTGCATGGTTCTGGGGTGTGGAAGGACGCCTGCCGGCAGCAAGATCGTCAAGGAGTACAGGCAGCATATCTGCCATTTCAGTTACAGCGCGGTCATATAATGCGCGGGCCGTAATCGTATCGGGGTCAATATCGAACAGTGATTGTGCCGCAACCGGTCCGTCATCAACGCCTTCCGTAATCCAGAATAATGTTGCCCCGCCCTGATGCTGACTGGTCAGTATCTGCCACGGAATCACGGCCCGGCCCCGCATTCTGGGAAGTGGGGCCGGATGGAAACCCAAGACACCCAGCCGGGGCAGGCGCAGGATCTCTGGTCCGACCAGTTGCGACCAGCCGATGATCATCACCAGATCCGGTGCCAGATCATGCAGGGCCTGTATCAGCGGAGGATCATCGCTGCAGGCTATCCGTAACAGAGATATACCATATGCGGCCGCAATAGGCCCCAGATCGGCAAAATCCGAATGTGCCGAAGCCCGCTCCAGCGGTAATGTTACGATCAGATTCGGATAATGCCCCCGCTTGCAGAGCGCATTCAGGCCAACGAGCGAACCTTCAACCGCCCCGATAAAGGCGGTTTTCATTTAACTGCCACAATCACATCACCAAAACGATGATGTGCCCATTCCTTCGCTTCCTGCAATCTGGCATTATCCCGGACCTCACCCCGCAGGGGAACCAGTATGGTTTTAGCCAGGATGCGCATATCCAGAGCGGCGCTGCGATGGGCGACATACCACAGGTCAAGTACCAGCTTTTCGGAATTATCCAACCGGGTGTTGCCATTAACTTGCGCCCAGCCGGTCAGCCCCGGTCGGACAGAGTTGCGCAGTTCCCCCAGTTCCCTGAAACCGGCGAGGGTTGAGGACAGAAGCGGACGTGGTCCGACCAGAGCCATTTGTCCGCGCAATACCGACCAGAGCTGAGGAAGTTCATCCAGACGCAATTTGCGTATAAATCTGGTTGTCCGGGTCTGGCGCTGATTATCGGGTTGCAATGCGCCCGCAGAATTATATGAATTGGTCATTGTTCTGAACTTATTAATTGTGATATTTTTTCCATTGATTCCAGCACGAATTTGCCGAAACATTACCGGCCTTCCGAGCTGCCAGAATAATGTGGCTGCAACGCAAATCTGTGCCGGAGCAGATAGAATAATGAAAATAATAGTCAGTGAAACTTCTGAAATACGTCCCACGAAAATCCTGTTAACTTCTCCTGGTTGCAAACTATACCACCTAAGGATAACTAGAAATTGATCGGAATTGCAATAAAGATTCCATCTTAATATGTTTTTAGTAATATATAGTTTTTCAAGTTTTTATTCCAATATTCAAGATTCTGTTTTAACCTTGGCCGTTACTCGCCGTAATTTGTCGATCATTTGAAATGATTCAAACAAAAATAGTTCATGTTATTACCGGAACAGCATTGGGCGGTGCCGAGATTATGCTGTTCCGCTATTTGCGGGCGCTTGAAAATGCGCGGCATAATCATCTGGTTGTTTCCATGATGCCATGCGGTCCGGTTGCAGAAATGATCCGCGATCTGGGGGTCAGGGTTATCGGTCTGGATGCCGGATCCGCCCGACGGATTCCGCAGGCGGTCTCTCGTCTGAATGGCATAGTTGCGGATGTCAGGCCGATGGTTCTGCATGGCTGGATGTATCACGGCAGCCTGCTTGCGACGCTGGCGCTGCGGATGGGACGCAGGCCGGATATCGGACTGGTTTGGGGGATCCATCATTCGCTGTCTAATCCTGCGCGTGAAAAGCCCATGACACGGACAGTTTTGCGCGGATTGCGATGGATGTCAGGACGTGCCGACCTGATTACGTATTGTTCGCAGCTTTCTGCCAGTCAGCATACCGGATTTGGTTTTCCGCAGGAACTGACCAGATTTGTTCCGAATGCGATTGACATGGATGAGTTCCGCCCCGATCCGGCGGCTCATACCCGGTTATGTGCTGTTGCCGGTATTGCTTCGGAACGTCAGATCATTGGCACTTTTGCCCGCGCCCATCCGATGAAGGATCATGTTACATTTGCACGTACCATCGCCCGACTGGCTGCATGTCGGACTGATGTTCATGGGGTATTGATTGGTCAGGGTCAGCCTGATGGTGCTGCTATCCGGGAAGCGCGGCGTTATGGCATTGCTGACCGCCTGACCGCCTTGCCTCCGCGTGACGACATTGCGCAGCTGGTCCCCGGTCTTGACCTTTACCTGTTGTCATCAGCCTGGGGTGAAGCGCTGCCGCTGGCCGTGGCAGAGGCGATGGCAGCGGGTATTCCACCTGTTGTCACGGATATCGGGGACTGTCGCTGGTTGGTTGGTAATTGTGGTAAAATCTGTCCTCCGGGTCAGCCAGATGCCTTGGCAGAGGCTTGTGCAGACTTGCTGTCCCTGTCGGAGAATGCACGGGTCAGGCTGTCACAGGCGTGCCGGATCCGTATCATGAAAAACATGTCTATGGATGATTATATCACGCATCATGACCTGATTTATCGTCAGGCACATGCCCGTCGTCAGACCCCGTCAGCAGGGTGGAGGCATATGGCATGAATGGCCCGACACGACACCATCTGTCTCCTAAGCGCATGTCTCCGCGGCCGGAACGACTGGACAGTGAAGAATTTGTGCAATTACTGCGCAGGAACTTGTGGCTGATCATTCTGGTAGTGTTTGCAGCCATGGCTGGGACAGCCTGGTACCTGTCCCGCCAGACTCCGCTCTTTCGGGCAGAAGCGGCCATGGCACTGACCGCATCCGAGGTCCGCATCAGTCAGGTCGATACCCAGATGGAGGTCTATGATCTGACCCGCGCACAGGTTGAAACCGAACTGGACCGGTTGCGATCCCGCAATTTTGCAGAAGAAGTTGCCGTGACGCTGGATCTGTTTGATAATACCGAATTCCTGCCTGCTATCCCGGATGGCCCTTCCGTTGATAGCCCGCAGCGCAAACGCGCCGTTCTGGACCGGCTGCTTGCAGCCTACCGCCTGAATCGTCTGGGTGAAAGTTTTGTGATCACAGTAATAGCCGAGGCCCCTTCGGCTGAGCTGGCTGCTGCAATTGCCAATGCCGTGGTCGAGAACTTCGTAATTCTTTCGCTGGAAAAACAAGCAGAAGGCATTGAGAAAAATGCCGAATATCTGCGCCGGCAGATTGAATCCATTGGCGAGGAACTGACCGTCAAGCAGATGGAGATGGCCCGTTTTATCCGTGAAAATGTGCTGGATGATGAGGAATTGCCTGAAAGGTTGCGTCGGGAACGTACTCAGACGGTGTCGGTTCTGGATGTGATGGATGCCCGGGCTGATGCTGACAGCCCGGAACGTGAACGCCTGCAAGCTGAACTGGATAACATTGAGGCCCAACTGGCTGAGCGGACACATAATGAAATGCAGCTCAGCCGGCTGGAACGGGGCACCGACCTGCTGAGTTCCCGTTATCAGACTATGGTCGAACGGCTCAGTAAACTGGAGCCGCAGCGCGATCAGGTGCAGGCAGATGCACGCCAGATTACCAGGGCAGAGGTGCCCTACAAGCCATTCTGGCCCAATATTCCGACGACTCTGGCGCTTGCACTGCCAGCATCGCTTCTTCTTGGTTTCATCCTTGCTCTGTTGCGCAGCACCATGAACCGGCAGATATGGAATGGCGGACAGGCCACGCATGTCAGTAACCTGCCGAATCTGGGAAACCTGCCGCGGCTTCCCCGGCAGGGCTGGTTCCGTCGCTATCGCTCCGGTCTGTTCGTCAACCAGTTCCCGCAATCGGAATTTAGTGAGGCGATTCGCACCCTGCTGACGGTCTGGGCGGGGCAGGCGGGGAATTACAATGCATCACGCGTCTGCATGATTACCTCATCACTGCCACATGAAGGTAAATCAACCGTTGCTACCTCAATGGCGGCAATTGCCGCACAGGATGACCTGAAGGTACTGCTTCTGGATTTTGATATCCGCCGTTTTGGGGCCAGCCGGATTGTTGGCGGCCAGATGCCGGTATCCATGCAGACATTGCAGCAGATTGCCGCCGGAGCCATATCTCCTGAAGATGCGGAACTATCCTCTCATGAAGAATATGGCTTCAACCTTGTCCGACCGGATGATGATACTCGTCTGACGCCACGGATTGTGGCAGATTTTGAGGAACATATCCTGCCTTTACTCAAGCAGCATTATGACCTGATTATCATTGATACACCGCCGGCGCTTGGCATCGCGGATGCTGCGCGTCTGGGAACTCTGGCAGATGATACCCTGATCGTTATCCGTGCAGGCAAGACCCCGGAACGTGCCCTGCGTCATTGCATCGAACGGTTGGAAGACAGCGGCGTCAGGCTGGCTGGAACTGTTATCAACGATATTGAGTCCCGCCGTTACCGGCAGATGAACCTTGGGGGCAGTTATGCCTATTACTGATCGTATCAAAGCTGCGATACGACATGGAATGATCATGTCAGCCATGGCGGCATTCATGTTTGTGTCCCTTATCGGTGGCCCGGTCGTGGCAGCAGAGGTGGCATTTCCCGGTGCTGTCGGCTATGGTGCGGTTGCAGATGGTTGGCGTGGTGGAAGGCTGATCCCTGTCACGAATCTGAAGGATCATGGGCCGGGCAGCCTGCGGAACTGTGTCGAACGTGATGGCCCCCGAATCTGCGTCTTTCGCATTTCGGGAACTATCCGGCTGAACGGTCCACTGATGGCCCGGTCCGATTTGTATATCGCTGGGCAAACAGCACCCGGCACGGGCATCCAGCTGCGATTGGGGAACTCGCGTCACGGACCTCTCATCATCAAGAACGCGCAGGATGTCGTCGTCCGTTTTCTGAAGCTACGTCCCGGAGTTGGGACAGGGAAGACGTCGAATATTGATGCGCTGACTGTGGAAAATGCCTCCCGGCTTTATCTGGGGAATTTGTCGCTGATGTTTGCCACAGACGAGACATTCAATATTCATGTCGTGAATGGCACAGCCACCGATATTACGCTGGCTGACAGCATTCTGGCCTATAGTCTGGACCGTGCGAACCACCCAAAGGGTCGTCACTCGAAGGGGGCGCTGATCTGCTCGGGTGACGGACAGGACAATGCTTGTGGCCGGATCAGCCTGCTACGAAATATCTTTGCCCATCACCGTGATCGGAACCCTGACATCAAGGCCACGGCCGCCGGACCGGTCGAGGTCATAAACAATATCTTCTATAATCCGATCAGCCAGTTCGGGGAATTCTATGATCTGCTGGGTAATACGCGTATTGCCTATATCGGGAATCTGGCGCTGACCGGGCCTTCGACAATCACCGACATCACGGCAGCGGTAGAGTTGTTTGACTGGGCCGAAGGGCATGAGATTTCAGTCTGGATGGAAGACAATATCGCGCAGGATTGTCGCAGCGAAAAGCGCTTGCCGGTTGCGGATCCCGTGGCCGTTCTGCACAAGGCTAAGGCCCCGGTTGAAACGACAATTCCGGCTATGCCTGCCAGTATGCTGGCACGAACCTTGCCCGGCCAGGCAGGTGATATCCTGCCTGGCGGAAACCATCGTGATAAGCTGGATCAACGGGTTGTTACAGAACTGGCCAGATGCGAGGGACAGGTTATCGATCGGCCCGGCAATGTGGGGGGATGGACCCATTTTGCAGCGGTTCGTGCCGCCCCGGACAGCGATGGGGACCTGTTGCCCGATGCATGGGAACGCAAGCAGACCGGCCTTGATCCGATGCGCGCTGACAATCCCTGGCGCGATCCGGATGGGGATGGCTTATCGGCGGTTGAGGACTGGCTGGCAGAACTGGCAGGGGATCAATGATCAAAAGCCTGCGCCTTCCCGATTTTATCATTGCCGGAGCTGCAAAATCGGCCACGACATGGCTGCAGAAGTCGTTGCAGCAATCTCCGTCAATTGTCATGCCCGATCATGAACCACATTTCTTCGCGCGACATTATCATGAAGGAATAGAGGCCTATCTGGCTGAACTTGGTTCTGTTTCTGATGGGGTCTTGCTGGGTGAGAAGTCCAACAGCTACCTGACTGTACCCGAAGCCGCTGCCCGTATCCGCATGCGTATCCCGGATGTCCGGCTGATCTTTCAACTGCGTAATCCGGTTGATCGTGCCTATTCCGATTACACGATGCTGTTCCGCCGGGGAGAGGTCGATAGTGACATATGGCGTCATCTTGATCCGGACCGGGCAGCCGGACAACGCTTTTTGCGGGATGGCTGCTATGCTGACCATCTGCAGCGTTTTTATGACCTGTTTCCTGCAAACCAGATCCTGGTCCTGCTTTATGAGGACATGCTGCATAATCCTCAGGGTCAATTGAGGTGCTTGGCCCGGCATCTTGGACAAGAGGCAGATCTGGCACCACCGCTTGAGACCCGCGTAAAGGATGCCCGAGCCGCAGCCGTTCCGCAGCATTTACGCCGTATTCTGGGGCCGGTTCGTCCAGTTCTGGATCCGATTCGGCATACCTCCCCAATGCTCTGGGCGCGTAGTCTGGTTGCCCGCTCTCCCCGATATCCGGAATTCAATCCTGACCTGAGGGCAAAAGTGATAACATTTTATCAGCCTCAGGCCCGTATTCTTCAGAGAATTACTGGCCAGAAATTTGATATCTGGAAATTATTCTAACGAATATCTGTCAAGAAATTATATTACTCTTTACGGCTGTAGGCGATTCACCGCCACGGCAAATATATAAGCTTATTTGCATGAATTATAAACAACACCTATTGCGCGAGAGAGTGATTTATTATAATTACAACTATAGATTGATTTAAAGTAGTTTATGAATTCTACCATCCTGCGATTGATAGCATTTATCTGGGGGAAATTGGTTATTCCGGCACATGGGTACTGATATCTCATCTCATGCAACGGTATTTTCCAAACCTATTAAAACTAACGGGTTGTCGTTCCAGTGAACATGCCATCATAGCTATTGGGGAAATTATATTAACCGCAATTAGGAGTTGTTCGAGATATTACTCGAAGGACCGCGATAGGTGTGTTGTAATGCTGACGCATGTCGATGTGTTCTATCGGTGGCAAAATGCCACTGCTAAAAAAGTTTATTTGTTTAAATCTGATATTCGTTCGAATATAAAATTATTTTCGGCGGATACCATATCGGTCGCAATTGCAGCGGCGCTTGCCGTCATTCTGGCGACTGGATCTTATTTAAGCACGATTGAACTGATTGCGGTTCCGCAATTCGCCTTTGCCTCAATCATGCTGACCATGCCAATCCTGATTGCAGCAGGATATTATCGCAAGCACCGGCATTCGGCAACGATACCGGGTCTGCTTGCCTTGCTGCCGGGATCAGCCATTGCGGTTATCGTGTGCCTGATCATGGCACGCGGGACCCGTTGGTTATCTGAACTGCCGTTGACGACATTTCCGATCATGTTTCTGATCATGCTGACATTTCTGGTTGGAACACGGGTTACGGCGCTGACCCGTGAGACGATGCGCCGGAACCGGCAACAGGCTGCCGTCATGCTGCCGGAAGGGATGCCGGCCATTCTGGTCGGGCTTGGTGCCACCAGCGATCTGTTCATGCGTGCCGTTCATCAGGGGATGACCCCCTATAAGCTGGTTGGTATCGTCAATGACTCCATGGACAGTGGCGGTGCCGGCTTGCTGTTTCATTCCGTGCCGATTTTGGGATCAATACGTGATCCTCATGCGATCATTACCCGCCTGATGAATGCCGAACAGCTGCCACGCTTCCTGCTTCTGGCGGAAACGGCGACGCATCCTGACAGTGAGGGGCTTACGACGCTGTGCAACTGGGCTGAAGCGCGTGGGATCAAGGTCAGGTCCCTGCCAGATCTGATCACGGCACAACCAGCCCCAGGTACGGGCAGCGATGTTGCGCTCATAGATCCCGAGGATGTCCTGACCCGACCACAGCAATCGGTTGAACTCCAGTTACTGCGCAGTACGTATCGCGGGCAGCGGGTTCTGGTTACTGGTGCCGGTGGTTCCATCGGAAGCGAACTGGTGCGCCAGTTGGCATCACTTGATCCGGCAGAACTGGTTCTTGTTGAGAATTGCGAGTTCAATGCCTATCAGGTCGACCGCCTTCTGGCCCTGCACTTCCCGGATGTACCACGTACCTTGCATTTGTGCTGTATCCGGGACCGGGTTCATCTGCAATCGGTCTTTGAACGGCACCGTCCCGATCTGGTTTTCAATGCGGCGGCACTGAAACATGTTCCGCTGGTTGAAAGAAATCCCTGTGAAGGGGTGCTGACCAATGTGATCGGAACACGGAATGTCTGTGATGCTGCCCGGTCGGTTGGCGTACGTGCCTTTGTACAGGTTTCGACCGACAAGGCTGTCAACTCGACCAATATCATGGGTGCGACCAAACGTGTGGCGGAGTTCTATTGTCAGGCGCAGGACCTCATCACCCGCGATCTGGGCTGCTCAACACGTTATTTTGCCGTGCGTTTTGGCAATGTTCTGGGTTCATCGGGATCACTTATCCCACTGTTTCAGGAACAGATTATCCGGGGTGGTCCCCTGACGGTTACGCATCCGGATATGGAACGTTATTTCATGACCATTCGTGAGGCTGTCGAGCTGACTCTGCTTGCAGCCGCACAGGGGCTGAAAAGCAACAATGAGGATAACGGGCGCATCTTCGTGCTGGACATGGGGCAGCCGGTTCGTATCGTCGATCTGGCTGAGCGTATGATCCGCATGGCCGGGAAGGAACCGGGGCGGGATATCGAGATCAAGTTTATCGGCATGCGCCCTGGCGAGAAATTGTTTGAAGAACTGTTTGACAGGGAAGAGGTCATTCAGCCTGCTGGCTTTGCCGGGGTCAGCTGTGCGATCCCGAACCCTGTTCCCATTCCAAGGTTGAGGGCGGCACTGCTGCAACTGGAACGTTCGGCGGGTGACAGGGATGAAAATGCTGTGCGCCGTGGTCTTGCGGATCTTGTTCCCGGTTTTGCTGGCGAAACCCGTTTACCCGGGGAGCTGGTCCACTCGATCCCGCCCCCCCGGGCAGAAACAGCGCTTTCCTTCCGGACGCTTCCACCAACGGCATTCCCCGAAGTCCGGCATAGAAAGGCCTTTGCATGAGCCCTTTTCAGGCTGCAACACCTGCAGGAACTGCTGTGTCTACTAGTTCGAAAAGCGTTCTGCTGATCTCAGGGCTTGACTGGTCCTTGGTCAATTTCCGGCTTGAACTGATGCGCCGGATCCAGGCCGGTGGCTATCATGTCCTGGCTACAGCACCGGAGTTTGAGCCCCAGATTGAAGCCATGTTGAGGGCAGAGGGAATTGAACCGGTTATCGTCCCGATGAACCGTACCGGGCTGAATCCGGTACAGGACACCCGGACCCTGTCTGCGATACGGCATCTGATCCGGGATCGTCAGCCTGATATCATCCTGCCATATACGATGAAGCCCATCATTTGGGGCAGTATGGCTGCCAGGATGGAAGGGCATCGGCGCTGCTATCCCCTGTTTACGGGGCTCGGCTATGCCTTTTCAGAGGTAGATCCGCGCGGTAAGCGGCGGTTGGTTCGCCGTATCAGTATCGAATTGCACCGGTATGCACTCCGCAATATGCAACTGGGATTTTATTATAATGCCGCAGACCTGCATGACCTGCTTCGCTTTCGTATGATCCCCTCTCATGCGCGTATGGTCGCATTGCCGGGATCGGGTGCTGATACCAACCTGTTCTTACCTTCCCCCATGCCGGAAGGATTGCCGGTCTTTCTGTTTGTTGGCAGGATGCTGCGGTCCAAGGGTATTAGTGATCTGCGGGAAGCAGCACGGATGCTTCGTGCGGAAGGGTATGACTTCCGGCTGGAGTTGTTGGGTCCGGTGGACAGCAACCCCGATGCAATAGATCCCGAAACGCTGAAACAGTGGCAGGATGCGGGGGAAATAACCTATCACGGTGCGACCCGCGATGTCCGCCCCTATCTTGCGGACTGCCATGTTTTTGTTCTGCCAACCCGATTGCGGGAAGGGATCCCCCGGACCATTCTGGAGGCCATGTCCTGTGCTCGTCCCGTTATTACAACCGATGCCCCCGGATGTGGTGAGACTGTCGGTGACAAGGAAGGCGGGCTGGTTGTCCCAGTTGGTGATGTCCCCGCTCTTGCGGCAGCAATGCGGCGTTTTCTGACCGAGCCGTGGCTTGCTGCCCGTCTTGGCATGCAGGCCCGTAACAGGGTTCAGCGCAATAACGATATCCACCTGATCAATCGCCTGATCCTGACGGAAATCGGGTTGGAGCAGGATGATCTTCCTGCAGTTGTTCCGGCAACTGCAGGTGCATGAATGGAAACAATCAATTCCCGACATATTATGAACCGGAGCGCAAAGGCTGAAAGGAAGCATTATGAAGACGATCTTGCTTGCCGACTGCACGGATCTTCTGCCCGCAGGGGAAACGGCCCCTGTCGCAAAACCGATGATAGAGGTCGCTGGTCGTCCCGTCATTACCCGTGTCATGGATATTTACAGCCGTTTCGGATATACCGATTTCATTGTCTCGACCTGTCACAAGGCATTGGAGGTAAAGCAGTTCTTTACCAACTACCATCTGATGGCAAATGATGTTCGTGTCTCTATTGATACCGGAAAGGTTGAACTGCGGCCAACCCACGGCGCTGGCTGGACGGTCAGTGTTGTTGATACGGGGCTGTATAATTCCAGCAGCGGTCAGTTGCGTATGTTGCGTGACTGGGTTGGCAATGAAACCTTCATGGTCAGCTATGCGGATGGGCTGGGAAATATTGATATCCAGGCGCTGATTGATTTCCATTACAGCCACGGAAAACTGGCAACTGTGACGGCCGTGCGACCTCCTGCCCGGCTTGGGGGGCTTGAACTGCGCAATAACCGCGTCACCTCGTTCTCCAACAGGCTGCACAGCCATGATGCGTGGATTAATGGTGGCTTCTTTGTGTTTGAACCATCAGTGTTTGATTATCTCACTGATGATCAGGAACCGCTGGAAAGCAGCCCGATGTCACAATTGTCTCTGGATGGCGAATTGATGGCCATGCGGCATTTTGGATTTTGGCATCCGATGGATACACTTAATGATCGCCGTATCCTCAGCCGGTATTGTATGGCCGATATCCCGCCGTGGCTTGATTTTGCACCACCGCATCTGCGGCCTGTTATGCACGGGCAATAACCGGGCATGAAGATCCTGATGATACAAGGTGGCTTTGGTGCAGGTGGTGCCGAGAAGGTCATGGCAAGGCTGGCATGTCATCGTGCGGAATATGGGGATGAAGTCCATATTGCCGGAATGACCATCCCTGCGGGCGGCTCTTTCTTTCCTTACCCGAGGTCGGTCAGTCTGCATGTCTTGACTCCGAATGCCACCCGCAATGCCATGTTGCAGCCACGCCGGATCTTGGCGATCCGGCGGCTGATCCGGTCCTTGCATCCTGATATAATTATCAGCTTCCTGACAAAGGTAAACTGCCTGACATTGTTGGCTATACGGGGCATGAAAATGCCGGTCATTATATCGGAGCGCAACAATCCTAGTTTGCAATCCGCAGGGGGCTGGAACAACCTGCAACGAATGCTGCTGCCATATGCAGCAGGTCTTGTCATGCAGACAGAAGATGCAGCAGATACCCTGCCGTCTGTACAGCGTCTGCGGGCGCGTATCATCCCGAACCCCTGTCAGCCGGTCTTTTTCCGGCAGACGTTGGATTCACCGGTTTGCCGCTTTGTTGGTGTCGGGCGGCTGGATCAGCAAAAGGGGTTTGATATGTTGATTGATGCCTTTTCCATGCTGCCACCTGATCTGCCTGCGCAGCTGGAAATATTCGGGCAGGGGCAAGAGCAATACGCATTATCCCGGCGGATCGAACAATCTGGGCAAGGTCACCGGATCCGGCTTGCCGGAGTGGCTGCGTCACCACGGGAATGGCTGAGTGCGGGTGATGCTGTCGTCATCAGTTCCCGTTACGAAGGTTTCAGTAATGTACTGGCCGAGGCGACCTGTTCCGGCCTGCCAGCCATCGCCTTTGACTGCCATTATGGTATCAGGGACATGCTTGTCGACGGCCAGAACGGGCTGTTGGTTGCAGACGGAGATGTTGCGGCTCTGGCTGCGGCCATCGAACGCTTTGCCTTGGATCAAAAGCTTCGGGCCCGGCTGGGGCAGGCTCCGCATCTAATGGCAGGCCAGCTGAACCCCACCCGGATTATGGCGCAATGGGATCAGCTGATTGATGATGTTCTGGCCGCAGGCCAAATTCCTGCTTGCGAGGACTTAAATTTTTGAAAATAAATAAATTTATATTGAGTTTCCGTATTTGATCCTTTCCTTGTTGGTTTTAAGGTAACAAAATAAACTTATATCAGCACTGCTGAACGAAATGACGCCTAGTTATTTGATCCCACGGTTTGATGGTGTGATCGATTTGCTGGAATGGAAGGAGGCACTATGGGACCAGTTCGTCACGGCAGCGTCACGACCACGCACGCTATCCGATCTGCAATACCGCGATCGCAAGCCTCGACCGCGGCGCTGAGCCGGGAACTCGGGATCAACCCGAAGACGGTCGCGAAATAGCGCAAACGCAAGACGGTCGAGGATCGAAAAACAGGCCCGAAGGAACCGCACTCGACCGTTC
>JBKEAB010000057.1:0-9815 GCA_047971845.1 Paracoccus sp. (in: a-proteobacteria)
GCGCTGAAATATCCTCTCGATCAAGACCTATACGCCCAAAGACATCTCGTGGAGTGTTGCTTTTCCAAGCTCAAGCAGTTCCGAAGGGTCGCAACACGATACGAGAAGACCGCCAGAAACTACCTCGCTGTCATTACCATCGCCGCAATCGTCCTGTGGATCAGGTAAGTGCCACAGAACCTAGGGGGGGGGGGATATAAGAGGCTGACTTTATTCAGTAAAATCAGCCTCTTATAGAAGCGATTGGTGCCCAGGAGAAGACTCGAACTTCCACGCCTTGCGGCACACGGACCTGAACCGTGCGCGTCTACCAATTCCGCCACCTGGGCAGGTGTCGTGAAGCGGGTGATTATCTGTCTGGTCATGGGGTGTCAACGGGGATGTTATAAAAACTTTGATCCCAGCCATGCCCTCTGACATGCCAATGGACATGGGCAAAGCTTGCCGGATACGGCAGCTCGCGCTATCAGCAGGGGGAAAGCCGCATAAAGGGGACCAGCTTATGTCGAAAATCGTCACTATTTATGGCGGCTCGGGGTTTGTCGGGCGTCAGATCGCACGCCGGATGGCCAGAGAAGGCTGGCGTGTCCGCGTCGCCGTACGTCGTCCAAATGAAGCATTGTTCGTACGGACTTACGGGGCTGTAGGACAGGTTGAACCCGTGCCTTGCAATATCCGTGATGACACCTCTGTTCTTGCCGCAATGGCAGATGCGGATGCCGTTATAAACTGCATTGGCATCATGGTAAATGAAGGCAAGAACCGATTCGACCCTGTTCACGCTGAAGGTGCCGAACGGATTGCACGCATTGCTGCTGAAACCGGTGTTGGGCGGATGGTCCATATCTCGGCCATCGGTGTGGATCCTGAATCAAACAGTGAGTATCTTGCCAGCAAAGCCCGGGGCGAAGAAGCCGTCCTGAGACATCGCCCGGATGCCGTCATTTTGCGTCCTTCGGTGATTTTCGGCCCGGAGGGTGGGATTTATGATCGTTTTGCGGCTGCTGCATCCTGGGGTCCGATTGTGCCGATCGCAGGCGGCAAGACCCGGATGCAACCGGTCTGCGTGGATGATGTTGCCATGGCTGCGGTCAAAACCACACAGGATAAGGCCACTTCGGGCATCTATGAGCTGGGTGGCCCCGAAGTACTGACCATCCGGGAAATGGTCGCCCAGACCGTGACCGCGATTTATCGCCGCAGAGCAGTCGTCAATATGCCCTTCTGGCTGGCAGGTGTCGTTGGCTCTTTACTTGATTTTGCATCGTTCCTGACATTCGGCCTGCTGACAAACCGGATCCTGACCCGCGATCAGGTGCAATTGCTGCGGCATGATAATGTCGTGACCGAAGGAGCCATGGGATTTGCTGCCCTGGGGATTGAGCCGATCTCGTCCAGTGCTGTCATTGACCGTTATCTGTGGCGCTTCCGTCCCGGCGGTCAATATGCAGATATGACTGCTTCGGCTAAGAACCTGCGAATTCGCTGATATGGACAGCACCATTACGGCCGCACTACTTGGCCTGCTTGAGGGATTGACCGAATTCATTCCGGTTTCATCAACCGGACATGTCTTGCTGGCAGGGTATTTCCTTGGCTTCGAGAGCCCCGGCCGCGCTTTTGAGGTACTTATCCAGCTGGGTGCCATCCTGGCAATCCTTGGCGTTTATGCGGGACGGTTATGGTCAATTTTCAGGGCCGCCCCACATGATCCGGCATCCCGGCGCTTTATCCTGTCAGTCCTGCTGGCTTTCCTGCCGGCAGTGATCGTGGGGGTGCTCGCCCATGATTTCATCAAGACCGTGCTGTTCGAAACGCCCATGCTGATCGCAATCATGCTGATCATTGGCGGCATTATCCTGCTGGTTGTTGACCGGTTTGCGCCAGAACCAACCGTCACAGATGCTGAAGACATTCCGCTGCCAACCGCGTTCAGGATCGGGGTCGTGCAATGTCTGGCAATGATACCGGGAGTATCGCGGTCCGGGGCCACGATTGTCGGCGCGATGCTGATGGGGGTTGGCAAACGTGCGGCAGCGGAATTTTCATTCTTCCTGTCCATGCCAACCATGCTTGGGGCTTTTGCTTATGACTTGATGAAGAATCGCGATATCCTTGATGCACAGGCCATGGGGAATATTGCTGTTGGCTTCATCTGCGCCTTTATTGCGGCGATAATCGTGGTGAAATGGTTGCTGGGCTATGTGTCGCGGCATGGATACGCACTGTTTGGATGGTGGCGGATTATTGTTGGAAGCCTTGTTCTGGTGGCTTTGCTCACACAATAGTAATAATTACTGACCTAATTTAAAAGCTTTGCCCGAAAATAATATTAGGGCTTGATATAAAATCCATAAATAGGTCAGTATATATGCCTTTTATTTATTTTCCTGTATGTATAGTGGGGAAATGGAACAAGGGGGCGAAGCAATATGGCCAAGCAAAAAATGTTGAAGTTTGTCACGATCGGGCGCGAAATGCCCGAGAAGCGCCCGGCTGATGAACGGAGCGAGGATTTCCACGAAATCTACCGCGAATTTGCCGCTGCCAAGGCGAAAGAGCAGGCCAGCCGTTGTAGCCAATGTGGCGTACCCTACTGCCAGCAGCATTGCCCTTTGCATAACAATATCCCTGACTGGTTGCGCCTGACTGCCGAAGGCCGGACCCGTGAAGCATACCAGCTCAGCCAGCAGACCAACACATTCCCGGAAATCTGTGGACGGATCTGCCCGCAGGACCGGCTGTGTGAAGGGAATTGCGTCATCGAACAATCAGGTCATGGCACCGTGACCATTGGTGCAATTGAGAAATATATTACCGATACGGCTTGGGAAGAAGGCTGGGTCGAACCTATCCGTCCCGTACAGGAACGCCCCGAATCCATCGGAATCATCGGTGCCGGTCCGGGCGGCCTTGCCGCCGCCGATCGCTTGCGCCGCATGGGTTTTCAGGTGACCGTTTATGATCGTCATGATCGGGCCGGTGGGCTGATGATCTACGGAATCCCCGGCTTCAAACTGGAGAAAGAGGTTGTCGAACGTCGCAACCGTCAGCTTGAAGAAGGTGGCGTAGAATTCGTGCTGAATGCCAATATCGGTGAGGATATCAGCTTTGATGCCATCCGCGGTAAACATGATGCCGTCCTGATCGCGACTGGTGTTTACAAGACCCGCGATCTTGATATCGACAACGCCAATGCGCATGGCGTGATCCGGGCGCTTGATTATCTGACCGCATCCAACCGGATGGATCTGGGTGATGAAATCCCCGATTACGAGGATGGGGAGCTGGACGCCAAAGGCAAGCATGTGCTGGTGATCGGTGGTGGTGATACGGCCATGGACTGCGTGCGTACGGCAATCCGTCAGGGTGCGGAATCGGTCAAATGCCTGTATCGCCGCGACCGTGCTAATATGCCGGGCAGCCAGCGTGAAGTACAGAACGCAGAAGAAGAAGGCGTTGAATTCCTGTGGTTGTCTGCTCCGGCACAGTTCCTTGGTGCGGTCGAAGGTGTCAGTTCCCCGCAGACCGACATCAACGCAGAACATGCGGCCATTGCTGCGGTACGCATCCAGAAAATGCGGCTTGGGAAGCCCGATGTTTCAGGCCGCCAGAGCCCGGAACTGATCGAAGGCGCAGATTATGACGAACCAGCCCAGATGGTAATCAAGGCCCTTGGTTTCGAACCCGAAGAACTGCCCCGCCTCTGGGGTACGGATGGGCTGGAAGTAACCCGCTGGGGAACAATCAAAGCCAATTTCCATACTCATGAAACCAGCCTTCCGGGGGTTTTTGCGGTTGGCGACATCGTGCGCGGGGCTTCTCTGGTTGTGTGGGCAATACGGGATGGGCGCGAAGCCGCTGACAGTATCGCCGAATTTCTTGGCGCAAGCACACAGGTTGCAGCAGAATGAAGCAAATCTGCATGAAGACAGGAATTGCATCATACATCCCGGCACTGGCGGTATTTATGGCCATGACAGGTACAGCCATATCCCCACTGCAGGCGGCGCAATTTTCGCCACCTGATGGCTGTACACTGGATATGACTGTCCAGTTGCGTGGTTGTGTCGTTGCCCAGGAATATCACTGTGCTTCCGATGCTGCCGGAGATCAGCGGATCATTTACTTCGATAAGGATGGCCCATTCCATACCTCGCGGATTGATGTTGAGACACGCTGGATGGAATCGACCAACCTGCGTACCAGTCTGGTCGAGTTTCTGGAGCCGGAAGCGACGGATCACGCCTCTTTCGCAACGCTGTTGCGCTCCGGACGCGATGATTTTGATTTCTGGACCACATCGAACAGTGGTGAACGGTTCCGCAATATCGGGGAAGACCGGCTGACCGGCGAAAAGGTCACTATTGACGGAGTGGAACTGGAACTGACGAATTATCAGCTCCGGATCTTCGCAGAAGATGGCCGGTTGCTGATCGAATCGAAAGGTCAGCAGTTTATCAACCGTGATCATGGTCGCTTTTATGGCGGTATCGAACACTGGTCCGACTGGACGGGCGAAGACCGTACAGAGAATGGCAGCCCCGTCATATTCTCCTTTCCGGGCGAGCAGGGTTTTGGCTCCACCAAACCTTTGTTCGATTGTGAAATGCAGATGGTCCGGACAGTTCCGGATAGATCCAATGATGTTTTTCCGACCAGCATGGAAAAACAGATCAACCAGCCCAAGCGTAACGTGCTGTAAGCCAGAGGGATAAAAAATGAGCGATTGGCAAGCCAGGGAAGAAGCCCGCCGCGCATGGATGGCTGAGAATAGTCTTTACCGTCAGGAAGATGAACATTCCTCCTGCGGGGTGGGCTTTGTCGTATCCATCGACGGGAAACCTTCGCGGCAAGTGGTGCAGAACGGTATCGACGCGCTGAAGGCCATCTGGCACCGTGGTGCTGTGGATGCGGATGGCAAGACAGGTGATGGGGCGGGAATCCATGTCCAGATCCCGGTGCCGTTCATCTATGACCAGATCCGCCGGACCGGGCACGAGCCGGATACCGACAAGCTGATCGCGGTCGGTCAGGTCTTCCTGCCCCGCACGGATTTCTCGGCGCAGGAACGCTGCCGGACAATCGTGGAATCCGAAGTGATCGGGATGGGCCACTATATCTATGGCTGGCGGCATGTCCCCGTCGACACGTCGGTTCTGGGTGAAAAGGCCAATGCCACACGCCCCGAAATCGAACAGATCCTGATCCGCAATGAAAAAGGGCTGTCCCAGGTCGAGTTTGAACGTGAATTGTATATCATTCGCCGCCGGATCGAACGGGCCGCCGCTGCCGCCGGGGTACAAGGGCTGTATTTCTGTTCACTGTCCTGCCGTTCGATCATCTATAAGGGGATGATGCTGGCAGAACAGGTTGCGGAATTTTACCCCGATCTGAAGGATTCGCGGTTTGAATCCGCCTTCGCCATCTATCATCAGCGTTATTCAACCAATACTTTTCCGCAATGGTGGCTGGCACAGCCATTCCGCATGCTGGCTCATAACGGTGAAATAAATACACTGAAGGGTAATCTCAACTGGCTGAAAAGTCATGAGATCCGCATGGCCTCAAACGCATTCGGGGATATGGCAGAGGATATCAAGCCGATCGTACCGGGCGGGTCCTCGGATTCGGCCGCCCTGGATGCCGTGTTCGAGGTGCTGGTCCGTTCAGGACGCAGTGCCCCGATGACCAAGACCATGCTGGTTCCCGAAACATGGTCCAAGGCCATCACCGATATGCCACAGGCATGGGCAGATATGTATGCCTATTGCAACGCAGTCATGGAGCCATGGGACGGTCCGGCCGCACTGGCAATGACGGATGGCCGCTGGGTTTGTGGCGGGCTGGACCGGAACGGATTGCGACCCATGCGATTCGTCGTAACCGGTGACAGATTGCTGATTGCAGGATCTGAGGCGGGCATGGTGCCCGTAGATGAGGCCGGCGTGGTGGAAAAGGGTGCACTTGGACCCGGTCAGATGATCTGTGTCGATATGGAAGACGGCCGGCTTTACCATGATGCCGAGGTCAAAGATCGCCTTGCGGCAAGCCAACCCTTTGGGGAATGGATCGAAAAGGTCGCTGAGCTGTCAGAACAGATGCGTGACCTGCCCGAAGGCAATACATTCCGGGACGAAGAACTGCGCCGTCGTCAGACGGCAGCCGGCTATACGATTGAAGAACTGGAAAACATCCTGTCGCCCATGGCTGAGGACGGCAAGGAATCCATTGCCTCAATGGGGGATGATACGCCGCCTGCGGTCTTGTCGAACCAGTATCGCCCACTGAGCCATTTCTTCCGCCAGAACTTCAGTCAGGTGACTAACCCACCCATCGACAGCTTGCGTGAAACACGGGTTATGTCACTGAAGACACGGTTCGGGAATCTCAAGAATGTGCTGGATGAAAGTTCCAGCCAGACAGAGATCCTGCTGCTGGAAACGCCTTTTGTCGCCAATCTGGAATTCGCTGAAATGATGCGGATGTTTGGCGAGGCTGCAACACAGATAGACTGTACGTTCCCCAAGGGGGCCAGCCCTGATGCGCTTGGTGAGGCACTGGCCCGGATTCGTATCGAGGCCGAGGATGCCGTACGTTCCGGTGCCGGACATCTGGTGTTGACAGATGAAGGTGTCGGACCTGACCGGATAGGAATGCCGATGATCCTTGCGACATCGGCCATTCACAGCTGGCTGACCCGGAAAGGATTGCGGACATTCTGTTCGCTGAATGTCCGTTCGGCCGAATGCATTGATCCGCATTATTTCGCGGTCCTGATCGGTTGCGGAGCCACCACGGTAAACCCCTATCTTGCACAGGACAGCGTTGCCGACCGGATTAACCGGGGTTTACTGGAAGGTAGTCTGATCGACAACATGCGTCAGTATCGTGATGCCGTGGATGCCGGCCTGCTGAAAATCATGGCCAAGATGGGGATTTCGGTCCTGTCGTCTTATCGTGGGGGCCTTAATTTTGAAGCCGTGGGCCTGTCGCGTGCATTGGTGAACGAATATTTCCCTGGCATGCACAGCCGCATTTCAGGTATCGGCCTGCACGGCATTCAGCACAAGCTGGAAGAAGTCCATGCCCGTGGCTTTGCCGACACAGCCGAGCTGTTGCCTGTTGGTGGATTTTACAAGATGCGCCGTTCAGGCGAAAAGCATGCATGGGAAGCCAATACCATGCGGCTTTTGCAACTGGCCTGTGAAAAGGCATCCTATGATGTCTGGAAGCAGTATTCCAAGGCAATGCGGGCAAATCCGCCAATCCATATCCGTGACCTTCTGGATATTAAGCCGCTGGGCAAGCCAGTCCCGATCGAAGAAGTCGAGTCCATCACCTCAATCCGTAAGCGTTTTGTCACACCGGGCATGTCCCTGGGCGCACTCTCGCCCGAGGCACATATGACGCTGAACATTGCCATGAACCGAATTGGCGCAAAGTCGGATTCGGGTGAGGGTGGTGAAGACCCGGCACACAGTCATCCGCTGCCCAACGGTGATAATCCCTGCGCCAAGGTCAAGCAGGTTGCCTCCGGGCGTTTTGGCGTGACGGCAGAATACCTGAATGCCTGTGAAGAACTCGAGATCAAGGTTGCACAAGGTGCAAAACCCGGTGAAGGCGGCCAGCTTCCGGGAATGAAGGTTACGGCACTGATCGCCCGCCTGCGGCACTCAACCCCGGGAGTAACGCTGATTTCACCGCCGCCGCATCACGATATCTACAGTATCGAGGATCTTGCGCAGCTGATCTATGACCTCAAGCAGATCAACCCCAGTGCCAGGATTACAGTTAAGCTGGTCGCCAGCAGCGGTGTCGGGACGATTGCGGCCGGTGTTGCCAAGGCAAAAGCCGATATCATCCTGATTTCAGGCCATAATGGCGGCACAGGTGCCAGCCCCGCAACCAGCATCAAATTCGCGGGCCTGCCATGGGAAATGGGCCTGACCGAAGCCCATCAGGTATTGGCAATGAACAACCTGCGTGACCGGATCACACTGCGGACCGATGGCGGGTTGCGGACAGGTCGCGATATCGTCATGGCAGCGATGATGGGAGCCGAGGAATACGGCATCGGCACAGCTGCCCTCATCGCCATGGGATGCATCATGGTCCGGCAATGCCAATCCAATACCTGCCCGGTAGGCGTATGCACACAGGATGAAAAGCTGCGGGCAATGTTCAATGGTTCAGCCGACAAGGTGGTGAACCTGATCACCTTCTATGCAACCGAAGTACGTGAAGTACTGGCCTCCATTGGCGCACGCTCTCTGGATGAGGTCATCGGCCGGGCAGATCTTCTGACACAGGTCAGCCGTGGTTCCGCACATCTTGATGATCTGGACCTGAACCCGCTTCTGATCACAGTCGATGGTGCAGACAAGATCGTTTATGACCGGACCAAACCCCGCAATGCAGTGATGGATACGCTGGATGCCGAAATCATCCGTGACGCTGAACGCTTCTTCAGCGCCGGTGAAAAGATGCAGTTGAATTATGCGGTACGGAATACATTGCGCACGATTGGCACCCGTACATCCAGTATGATCGTGCAGACATTTGGCATGCGCAACAAGCTGCAACCCGATCATCTGACAGTTCGCCTGACTGGCAGCGCCGGCCAGTCACTTGGTGCATTTGCCGCACCGGGACTGAAGATCGAGGTTTCGGGCGATGCCAATGACTATGTCGGCAAGGGGCTGTCGGGTGGCACTATCGTGGTGCGCCCCCCCATGGCCAGCCCACTGGTAGCTGTCGATAACGTCATCATTGGCAATACTGTGCTTTACGGAGCAACAGACGGCTATCTGTTCGCGGCCGGCCGCGCAGGCGAACGTTTTGGGGTCCGTAATTCGGGGGCAAGCGTAGTTGTCGAAGGATGTGGTTCCAATGGATGTGAGTACATGACCGGTGGTGTCGCCGTAATCCTTGGTCGGATCGGTGCAAACTTCGGTGCCGGTATGACCGGGGGCATGGCTTACCTGTACGATCCCGGAGGTGTGGCAAATGACTATATCAATGCCGATACGCTGGTCACATGCCCGGTGACGGTAGTCCATTGGGAGGATCAGCTGAAGTCACTGGTCATACGCCATGCCAAGGAAACCAACTCAGTTCGTGCGCGTGAAATCCTGGACAATTGGGATCTGGAAAAGACCAACTTCCTTCAGGTCTGCCCCAAGGAAATGCTGTCGCTGCTGAAACATCCGATTGCCGAAAGCAAGGATCTGTCGGCAGTTCCGGCAGAATAAGGCACCTTTACAATATATTCAGCGGGGCCTTCGGGCTCCCGCTTTGTTTTGACTACAAGGATCATGGTGGTTATGGGTCTGGCAAGGCCGGTGAATATGAGGAAAATGGCTGCGCTACCTTGCTGGCGGCATTGGCCCTGACCGTGGTTCTTACCCTGACCACCAGCATGCATAATAGCGTCATGGTTCCCGGAATGACTTATGGCACCATCCACCCTTCAATGCAGCGTTTTGAAATAACCTTCACGGATGATGCTCTGGTACAGAATTTAACCATAGTACCTGAAATACCTGGAGACCATTGATATATCCAAGCGACAATTTTATGATACTGTATCTTTATGAGCCATCCGATTGCCTTTCGTCGTCATGTCCTGCGGGTCAGGGAGCGTGACGGATTGAGCTTTGCCGAGGTTGCCGACCGGTTCTCGGCAGGCATTGCTTCTGTGAAACGCTGGTCGAAGCGACCGGAGCCGAAGCCTTATGAGCGCCGCAAGGTCCGTCGGATCGACCCCTTGATGCTTGCGCAGGACGTGCGCGATCATCCCGATGCCTATCAGC
>JBKEAB010000058.1:0-17953 GCA_047971845.1 Paracoccus sp. (in: a-proteobacteria)
AAGATTGCTCATCGATCAGGTCTCCTCGCAGAGCCTGAATCACGACAAGCCATCAAAATCAATGGGTCTGGAGCCTAACGCCCAATCAGGTCCAGCAACAAGGCTTCTTTGGCTAGAAAGACATGCTCTGCATTATACTTGTCCAGGATATCCTGTCTGGCCTGCGCCCTGATTTCTGAGGCTTCTCTGGGATGATCGAACGACCACCCGATCATCTCGGCGACTTCTTCAGGATCGTCCATATCAACGATAATCCCGTTCTCCATATCTTCAATCAATTCTGTCACCGGTGGGGTATTTGATCCAATGATCAGACATCCCATCGCAAGAGATTCTGACAGAGACCACGACGTCACAAATGGTTCGGTAAAATAAACATGTGCAGAAGACGCCTGCAAAGCGCGGGTATATTCCTGCCGTGGTCGCATTGAATTCACATGAATCCGGCGATGATCCAGATCCAGCTGATCAATCATCCGCAGCCACCAGCTGTCACCATAGGGCAGGGGGGTCCCATAGGAAACAGTATCATTGGCGATGATGACCGCTTCAAAGTCCTGGCGCTGCTTCTGTAACTCTGCCAAGCCACGCAGGAACTGAGGGAAACCACGTAATGGCTCCATTCCCCGCGTTGCGTAGGTGACAATATTCTGGCCTGCTGGAATATTCACCCAGTCAAAATCAAGCCGTGCATTGGGATCGGGGGTATGAATTTCGCAGTTTACCCCGTCTGGCAATACTGAAATCTGTCGCTGCATTTCCGGAGGAAAGCGACTGGCCTGAAAACGGGTCGGGCACCAGTTTGCATCTGCCAGGTCCATCTCTCCCGAGATAGGAAGGTTGCGCATCCGGTCCCCGACAAGCGAGGTTACCCCTCGTGGAACTTCAGCCTTCCCCGTTACCCAGTTCCGATTGGTATAATACCATTCATGATAGGCAACATATTTACATTCTGGCCAGATATCCTTGACACAAAGCCCAACCCCCCAGCCGACATGCGCCATGACAATATCGGGGATATAGCCTTCGTCATAACGCATCCTGAACATCAATTCGGACGCGCCCAGACAATTGACGCTGGCATATTCCAATACATAGCGGAAATCGCTTTGTTTCTGCATGGGTTGGCGGCTGTGAAACCACCGGGTCCGGATGCCATCTGTTTCTGTGTCAGGATTGTCCCCACTATGAACCATGGTTACATCCCAGCCCTGCTCAACAAGCCACTTGCTCAGAAACTCGAACTGAGCGGGACCAGTCCGGTGTAGGAATAGAATCCTAGGCTTTTTGCCATCAGGGGTGGCAGGAATACTGTCGGTCATAGGGGCTGTCTTTCCCCGGACTTATTCAGCATGTGCCAGCCTTGTGCCAGCATGCCAATCAGTTCATTCGAGGATGTCATGTTTTCTACCGCGATCAAGCGGCTGTAAACAGTATCAAAGTTAATCCGGCCCTTGATCCCGATATAAATCACACCTCCATCAGGGACATCCAGCTGGTAAGCGGCCGGAAAGGATGACAACAGCCTGTCCTCGATCCACGCGGATTTTTCGGATCCAAGAATGATCAGGGGAGAAACAGCTCCGACAAGCGACTTGCTAAGACCATGAAACACTTTCTGATCGGCAGTATCAGCCAGATATGGATCATCCATATCCATAATGATCGCATCGAATTTATGCCCTTGATCATCCCTTCCCGCATTCATGAGGTTACCGCGAAAAGGATGCATCGCACCACTCAGACCCAAGCTTGTTCCGGCCTGTTCCGGCCATCCTTCCTGCCTGTAATGCACCGTCAGGTGGAGAACAGTCGCCAAGGCGGATACCGCCATCCCAAAACTGCGCGGGGTTCTGATCAGGATCTGTTGCAGCCTGCTGATCCCGAACAGGGCTGCCATGGCCATGCGATCTGTCATGGAAACCGGGATGAGCGGATTGCGCACATCAATCCGGGCCACGGCCTTCCTGTCCGGGGTGTCATCACGGGCTTCGACTTCATTGATTGAGACAAAGATCAGCGGTGAATCTGCAGCCGCATCAGATGTTGCCTGTGGGACAGAGAAAAGCCCTTTGGTCAGATTGGTAAAACGCATGATTGCGGTCTGATTAGGGGCACGCGACCAGCTACGGTGAAACCCTGTCATCCAGTCAAATGCATTGGGGCGATCAAAAATATCAAATGCCTGCTGTACAGAAATTGCCAGCTGGTTTTCCAGTGTGACCTGTTCCAGCTGCCCGGTCAGGTTGGTTGCCGTTACCTCTATGCTGTGGGCACGACTGACATTCCGGCACATCTGCCCGGTATGTGGATTGGTTTCCCCCCAGTTGGTACGAATATCACGTGCAACGGACAGACGTGGATTCAACAGGTAATGCTGTTGATCTCCCATCCGGACAGCAATCAGCCGGACGGGAAATCCAAAGGACGGGGCTGCAACGGCCTGGTCTTTTCTGGACAACAGAAGGTCATCCAGAAACCGGATCGCCGATCTGGTCAGCGGATCATCAAGTTTTGCCTCCGCCATATGCAGAAAAAGACGGGGGTCGGTATATCCAAGCAGACGGGCAGCCATTCATCAGGTCTTTCAATCTTCGGAAGAGTCCGGATGGTTATTACCCTCCGTTATATCCTCAGATTTGACACGTTCGACCATAACCGCAGCAAGCCGGGCAGCCGTCATATCCTCGGTAACGGAAAATGTCTTCAGGGTGGAACCAAATCGCCGTTCAACCTCCAGTCGCAACTCCAGTGCCATCAGGGAATCTATCCCATACCGGTTCAATGGCCGGTGAGGGTCAAACTGATCGGGAGGTATTCGCATGATCCCAGACAGGATCGTACGCAATTCGGATTCGGTCAACGCCAGTGCCGCCGACCAGTCCAGGGATTTGATGGCCTCGGTCAAGGCACCCGCTGAGCGTGTGTTCAGCGCCGAGGCCGGAACCAGACGGGCAAACAGGCTTTGGCTCAGCGCAGGCAAAATCGGGGCCAGACGCGACCAGACCACAGGCGCAAAACAGTAGTCTTCCAGATGACGATCCCGGATAGCCCTTTCCAACTCACTGACCAGTTCATGTGAACGCAGGAAGCCAATGCCATCCATCTTCGACAATTGCGTAGCCACAACCGCATTGCGGGTCAGATATCCGATATCATTGACCGGCCCCCAGCCAATTGCCGAAACCGGGAACCCTTCTTTCCGAAGCTGCCCGGCCAGCACTTCAACAGCGGAATTGCCTGCACTGTAAGCAACTTGTCCCGGATTACCGAGACGCGCCGCAATGGATGAGAAAAAAATGACATAGTCCGGTGTGATCTGTTTGTCCCGCATCCGGGCGGCCAGTATCTCGGCAACCCTCAGCTTAGCCGCAATCACCTGTGCCGCTTCTACACCGTCAAGGTCCTTCAGCAGGCGATCGCGCAGAACCATCGCGGCATGGATAACCCCGCCCACACGACGATTCTGCGACCCGAGAAGATCGAAAAACTCCTTCATTGCATCTTCGTCTGTGGCATCCACAGCATGAACGGACAGGTTTTTAACATTTTCGACCCATCGCCCCAGATCACCGGTTCCAAGCTTCAGTTCCCCTGAACGGGACAGCAGGTGCACATGGGCTGCACCTGTCGACAAAAGCCATTTTGCCACAGTCAGGCCAACTCCGCCCGTGCCGCCAACAATAACCCAATCATCCTGTACGGGCTTGCCTCTGACCTTGCGTCCCGGCTTCCTGGGAACAATCACAATCTTGCCGGTATGGCGCGCCGCCAGCATGTGACGAAATGCTTCTTCCGCCATATCCGCAGGAAAACATGTCACCGGAATTGGCCGCAATTTATCCTGTGCAAAAGCATCCCGGATTTCGGACATAATGGCCGCGATCCGTTCCGGGCTGGCTGCAAGACGCTGGTCCAGATCCATCCCGTAATAGGTCAGGTTGCGGGAAAATGGCCGCAAATCAAGAGATGTCCCTTCCAGATAGTCCCGTTTGCCCAGTTCAATGAACCGGCCAAAGGGTGACAGACAACCAACCGAGCGCTGCATTGCCTCACCCGACAGGCTGTTCAGGACAACATTGACACCTTTCCCCTGCGTAGCTGTCATCACCTTGTCCGCAAAGGACAGATCACGACTGCTGAAGACCGCATCCGCACCATAGGCTCGGGCCAAAGTCCGCTTCTCTTCGGTCCCGGCTGTCGCCAGGATCCGGGCACCGGCCATGCGTGCAATCTGGATAGCTGCCAGACCAACCCCGCCAGCTCCGCCATGGATCAGAACCGTTTCCCCCGGCATGATCCGCGCCAGATTGATCAACCCTTCCCACGCCGTCACGAATGCCACCGGAATGGCCGCCGCCGTTTCCGGCGACAACCCTTCGGGTATGACAGAAACGGCCGCTTCAGGAAGGGTGACATGCGATGCAAACGCAGATCTGGCAAAGCCCATGACCTGTGTCCCCACAGCAATTTTTGCCTGCTTTCCCGTACGCCGCACAATGCCGGCATATTCCATCCCCATACCGGCTCCGGAAGCACCAGCATCGAGAATACGCTCAGAAAGCAGGCCACGCGCACTCATGACATCACGGAAGTTGAGACCCGTGGCCAGAACCTCGATTTCGACATCTTCCGGCCCCAGCCTCGACTTGCGGGCAGGGGTCCATTCCAGAGTGTCCAGACGCCCCATGATATGCTGTCGCAGCTCAACGGCAGGAGCAGTGACCGAAGGTACCGGCAAGAGACCCAGACGGTCCACCATCACCTTGCCATTCTGTACATGCAGCGCACTTTCCTGATCAGATAACCGGATAAGATCCGCCAGATCCGGCCCGGTATCACCCGCAGCAACATCATGCAGCGCAACAAAGCGGATAGAATGATCCCCGTATTCATTGGCGGCACTGACTGTGGCGGACCGCAATGCCGCTGCAAACAGATCAAAGCCCGGCTCATCCTCACAACGCAGGGTAATCAGCACCAATGGCGACGGATCTTCGGTGATAACCGTCTTGAGCTGCAACAGGACAGACGTGATCTGCCGTGTTAGATCCTCTGCCGGCTGGTACAGATGGAACAGGACACGGTGGGTTGGTTTCCTGCCTTCATCATCCCGGCCCAAGACCTGTTTAGCGATATCCTGCGGCAGATCATCAGGCATGTCTTCGGCAAGGGCCAAACGCAGAGCCGATGCGCCATCTTTTTGCACGGACGCAGTAGATTTGCGCCATGCATGCACCCGCAACACCACATCACCTGCTGTGACATAACCCGTCACGCCGTTGCGATCCTCATGATCACCCATCAGAAAATCAGGGGCTTCCAGCCCGATCAACAACCCGCCGGGAGCCAGAGGCGCTGCCGACACCTCGGCCTGTACTGCATTCCCAGCAGCGAAAATTACATCAAACGCTCCATCTTCAGGCGTTTCAACAAGCAGCGCAGCCAGATCAGGGGGAAGAACCTGCATTAACAGGCTGCACCCTTCCGGCGTCGGCGCGGTAACCGCAACCCTGTCTATATGATCGCTGGTCGCCAGGGCCCGCAGGAAACTGATTTCGGGAATTCCCGAAATCAGCAGGCTGAAACGTTCACCCTTGCGCCATTTCCGCTGTAACTCTTCCCCGATCCGGGCAAACATGGTCCAGACATAGCGCTGAATAAGACCGTAAAGGGCTACATCCAGAGCCGACTCCCCGGCTTGCCGCAGCATCAGCCCACGCAAATCGTCGGCAAGATCTGGCTCCAGTTCCAGAACAGAACGCAGGATTTCATCCCGGGCCGGGTCATCAGATCCGAAATGCGTATGCAAGCCGGCAATGGTCTGTGAAAGGCGGGTTTTCGGCGGCGCATCAAGCGGGGCAAACCGCTGGATAATCTTATCCGCCGATGCCCATCCCTGCGGCAATGCCACGGCCTGCCCCGGCAACCGCAGACGAGCCTGCCGATTGATGATCCGGGCCGGTTCGATCCGGGTCACGGCATCGGGGCGAACAACGGTAAACTCCGCCTCCTGCAGCTGCGCGACACAGGCACCAGCCTGATCATATAGATCGATTCTGACCACAAGGGAGCGCCGCCGTGTCCGGATCAACTGCAACCGGGCCAGAGACACCGTTGCCGACCGGACGATCAGCCGCATCTGTTCTACTCGGGTCGGCAACAAAACAGCCCCGTCACGCATCAGTCGTATCAGCGTTTCATCCTGCCCACCCTGTTGCGAAAGCTCCCGTGCAATAGCTGCCAGCCCATGGAAAGCCCCATCCAAGGCCATCGGGTCCAGAATAAACCGGTCATTTATCGTTGGTTCGGACAGTTCAACCCAGATCGAGTTACGCTTCAGCGGCGATGCTGCCAACATGCGACGAAAAGCGGGACCATAAGCCAACCCACTCGCTGACAGAAAATCATACAGATCATCAACGGGCACAAAGCCATCACGCGGCGGTCTGGCAGGGGCCGGTATCTTGTCCTGCCCTTTGCGAAGAATGCCCCGTGCAATAGTCAGCCAGCTGACATCACTGATCCGGGGACGCTGGAAAAACGTGATCTTTCCGGTCTCCAGATCAACTTCCGTGCGAATGCGCACGCCCTCACCCTCAACGATGGTTGGGGCAAGAATATCGAAATGCATCAGCTCGATCATGGAATCCGGCCAGATCTCGGCTCCGGCATCAAGTGCCATTTCCACCAGAACGGCACCCGCCAGCACAATATCCTGGCCAAGTTTGTGATCGGCAACCCAGGTAGGGCCAGTTGCGGTAATATCACGAACCCATGACGGCACATCCCTGTCAGCACGCTTACCAATCAGGTTTCGAGCCCCAAGTTCGCCCCATGCATCAAGCCCGTCCGGGGTCAGAATACTGCGGTGCTCGGATTCATCCCATGGATATCCCGGCATATCCGGAGCAACACCGTTGCGGGTTCCACACAGCTTCTCAAGGTCTACGGAAATCCCCTGTGCCCAAGCATAGGCTGCCAGTCGCATCGCAGCCATATTATCAGGTTCGTCCTGACCGGCATCATCATCACGACCACTGACAGGCAGGAAATAATCCAGTGCGACACCGCCATAACGGGCTAGATCACGTACATTGCCCTGCAAAACGGCAACGGGGGAAATTTCCACCGCATGACATGGTCCGGCATCCGCCAGTACACGCAACGCATCGGAGAAACGCACACAATCACGGGCATTATGCCATAGATAATCCGTCCCGCACTCATTCATCCGCAGCATCCGGCCAACCGCCGAGCCAGCCACCGAAATTTCCGGCGATGTAAAGGAAATACCCTCCAGATCATTCAGAAACTGCTGGTGCAACGGCTCGACCAGAGGAGAATGATAGGGAACTTCAACCTTCAGCTTCACCATGGCCAGACGCTTGCCACCAACAGTCACCCGTCCAAGTTTGGTAATGGCACCATCAGGACCAGCAACTGTAACTGAACGCGGACTGTTAACAGCTGCAATCGCCAAATCCGGCTCATTCAGGCCGGAAATTGCCCGCTCTACATCCGCCTCACTGGCCGCAATAACCGCCATCCGGCCCCGACCACGCAACTGTTCGAAAGCTCGTGACCGTGTGGTGATAATCCGGGCTGCAGCAGGCAGATCAAAGCAACCGGCAACATGGAGAGCAGCAATTTCACCGACCGAATGGCCAATAACCGCATCCGGTCTGATCCCGGCGGCAATAATACTTTCTGCCAAAGCAACCTGAAAGGCAAACAGGATCGGCTGTGCAACCTGTGGACTTCCCATCTGCTCTGCCAAATTGGGAGCATGCATCAGATCAACCAGATCTGGCACACCTTCAGCAGCCATCGCCTTTGCCACCCGGTCGAAACTGTTCCGGAAGACGGGATCATCCCGATACTGACTGACCCCCATGCCGGGGACCTGAGCTCCGTTTCCAGGAAAGGCAAAAACCGTCCGGCTGTTCAGGAAGCTTGCCGTACCCCGGGTAATACCATCCACCGTTCCATTATCATCTTCCGACAAGGGCTGACGCAGGAGATCAGGGCTTTGCCTGTCCAAGGGTAGGGCAATCCGGTGCGACAATCCGGCACGCATGGCCGAAGCCGCACAAAGCGCCGCACATTCATCAGGATCAGCCTGCTCAAGGCGATCTGCCCATTTTGCAGCCAAAGCCGACAGAGATGGCAATGAGGCTGCGGAAAGCAACAACCAAGGCTGGGCAATCTGTTTTACCGCCACAACCGGATAAACTGCGGAAGGGACCTCTTCTGCGGTTTCGACAACCGCCGCAACGTTGGTCCCACCAAACCCAAAGGAATTGATCCCGGCGATCAGGCGTTCATTATCATCCAGTGGGCGCAGCTTGGTATTGACCTGAAGATTCAGGTTATCAAAGTCGATATTCGGGTTTGGCGTATTGAAATGCAGTGATGCCGGCAAGGCCCGGTGCTGCATCGCCAGCAGGGTCTTTGCCAGCCCGACCAAACCCGAAGCCGGCTCAGAATGACCAAAATTGGTCTTGGCTGAACCGATCAGCAACGGCTCCTGCCGCAGCATGGCCAGTGAACGGCCAATGGATTGTGCCTCAACCGGATCACCAACCTGCGTGCCAGTGCCATGTGCCTCATAAAAACTCAGATCATCAGGATCACGGTCACTACGCAACATGACCGCATCCAGCAGGCTTTCCTGCCGTATGGCCGACGGAACCGTCAGCTGTGAAATGGCACCATCCGTGTTCACACCAGTGGCCAGAAGGTGCCCCCGCTGGCGTGACATCATGCGTTTGGCAATTCCAGGTCGCTGCAAAACCACGGCAACACAGGCTTCTGAACGGACATAACCATCCGCATCAGCATCAAATGCCCGGCACAGTCCGGTCGGTGACAACATACGAGCCTGCGAAAATCCGACAAACCCGCCAGGTGCCAGAAGCGCATGAACACCACCAACAATGGCTGTGTCCAGTTCACCAGTCCGCAAGGCTTCAGCAGCCTGATGCAACGCATAAAGCGATGATGCACAGGCAGCATCCAGGACATAACTGGGACCACCGAAATCAAAGATTGATGAAACCCGGTTGGCAATGACACACAGCGTATTTCCAAGAGAAAATCCGGAGTTTGTCCGGGCTGTATCGGCGTAGTAAAGTGACAGGTTCTCAACGATGGATGACCCGACAAACACCCCGGTTCGCTCACCGGCCAGATCACGAACCGACAAGCCGGAATCCTCAACGGCTTCCCAAACCGCATGCAACATCATACATTGCTGTGGGTCCATATCCTGAGCTTCACGCGGGCTGATACCGAAAAAACCGGCATCAAAATCATAAATCCCATCAATCTGACCGGAAGCCAGTGTATAGGCCTTCCCCCGACGCGTCTGGAAACGATCCAGGTACATTTCCGGATCAAAGCTCTGATCCCTCAGACTGGTGATTGTGCACCGTCCTTCAATCAGGGCATTCCACATTGCGGCCTGGCCGCGTGCACCAGCAACGCGGCAGCTCAGACCAGATATGACAGGTGTTTCACTATCGCACACAGAGACGACGCTCTCAGTCTGAGGCATGTTTCCCAGTCTTTCAAACAGTTTACTTGTAAAGGGTGCCAGAACAGCACCAACCATTACTGGCGCAGGAAGTAATTGCCACCCAGATAGGTGGCACCATTCCCCCGCAGAACCAGATCAGTTTCTTCAATGGAGATCCCCGAAATGACGTTAAACATTACGCCCTTTGACCCCCGAGGAGCAGACCAGCTACGAACTGCCAGCATGATACGATGCCAGATATATCCACCCAGGTTTGTCGAACGGATATCACTGCGGATGTACATGGTATGCATCACCGTGATCCATGTCTTCTGGCTGCCCATCAGTGGAGAAAAATTAAAATAGGCAAACGCCACGGGCTCATTGTCATATTCAACATAAACCGCACCGTGATAT
The DNA here is from genome assembly GCA_047971845.1 of Paracoccus sp. (in: a-proteobacteria). GTDB lineage: Bacteria > Pseudomonadota > Alphaproteobacteria > Rhodobacterales > Rhodobacteraceae > Paracoccus. Next base: position 9,938 of record JBKEAB010000058.1, read on the forward strand.
CCGGTTTCATCTTTCAGATTATTAACAAGTGTCTCAATCTGGGGTTGATCAAAGGGAACATCCGAAAAGATGCTTTCCTTATGCATCTGCCGGGCCAAAGGCAGGATTTTATCCAGATCGGCAGTGTCCTTGCCAAACTTGATCGTGAGTTTACGGGCTTCAGATTCGGAAAGTTCTGGGATTTGGGTCATCTTCAAGAATTTACCCACCTTACCTGTTGCCAGGCAAAGTGGGCTTGGTTTCAACGTAAATAACGTTGTGTATTATGAATATAGCGGACGTGCATTTTTCATATGCCGCGCCGCCAGCGAGCGGGTTTCACGCCCCTTCAGGAAGGGGATTGCTTCGGCAGAGGGATACTCGTTATGGGCAATCTCATCGAAGTTCGGGAAAATACCGCGCAACTCACGCAGCTGGTCTTCTCTCAGGAAGCTCAGCGCCTGCGGACCGGGGTACAGGCTTTCAGCCTCAATCCCTTCGACTTCGACAAGCTGGTGCTCGGCAAACATGATGTGAACATATTGTACTTCACGGATATCACCAGCAACCTCGATGCCATTTACACCAACCAATTGCTTGACCGGAACCAGAACTTCCCTGGAACCGAACATGCGTTCGGCGATCGAAGAACGGATCAGAACCCGGTGCTGGGGCGAGAAACAGACCGTACGCTTAGGCAGGCCGTTACCAAATGCCCCGGCAGGAACACGAACCGGCAGCATTTTCGGATTTCCGGCCAAATCAATGGAATCAAAGCGGCGCTTGCCAACCCAGCGGACAGTTTGGATGCCGTTGCGGGTCATGACCTGATCGCCATCACGCAGTGTTTCGATCGCGACAAGACCATTCGGGGTCTCAATCATTGTGCCGGCAGTAAAGCAGACAGCCTTGACTTCTTCATAGTTACTGAATACGGCTTCATTACTGATGGTGACAGTTTCATGCGTAGCATCAGGGTTCCGGATCGTCACATCACCCCAGGAAACGGTTCCGTCCATCAGCGGCGGAAAATTCGTAACGTTTGGTGCCTCTGCATAGGAATAGCTGTTAGTGATCAGATCACCATCACCATCGCCATTCGTGTCGATGGTCACATCACCCGAACTGAGCGTCAGCGTCCACTCACCACGCAGGTTCAGCGTATCATACCCTGCACCACCATCGAGTTGTAACGGATCATTCCCGTCCTTTTGGTAAATTTCCCGATCCGAAACAGTAGCATTGGGATCAGCACCAACACGGGTGACGTCATCGCCAGAACCCATAGTTACGCTAGAACCACCGGTTTGTTCATAGATGACAGTATCATTGCCATCACCTGCATTCATGCGGCCAACGGCACTGCGGGTCATATGGACATAGTCGTCACCGCCACCCATATTAACGTCACGGAAGGCAACTGTTGGGCTGCCGGCATCAAGCCAGACCATATTTTCGCCGACCAGTGTGTCGGCACCGTCACTCATATTTATATTAAAATCACCACTGCTACCACTTGAGACAGCACCACCAGAAAGTGTTTGAGAGAAGTTTGGATCACGCTCCGGCGTACCATCAGGTTCAGTCGCCTGAACAACTGTTGCGCCGTCATTACCACTAGAACCGTTGATCTGTACCATACTGGTATCCCCATCACATAGAACATCCGCCGAACCAAAATGGCCGGTCGGCCCCACCGCATAGCAAGCCGTCCACTGTTCTGGTCCCATCCAGACCTACACCGAACTACTCAGATCCGGGAAATGCCGGTTCAATCTGAATTTCGTTCACAATGCTATCTATGGTGGGCGCCCATATATTCCACACAACGAAACAGCTTACTGAAAGCGAGTCACGGAGGTGTGCTAACATGCCGGTTTCTATGGGTCAAGAAACCGGTTCATGCAAATAAGTAAATTATATAATTATACAGGTGAATAATTCACCTGCTAAAAGCAGGTGGCTTCAGGTGACGGCTCAAAGCCGGATCGGTCCGCCATGCGGTGGGTTCACGTAACGTCAAAGTTGTCGTCAGGCTCGGGCGATGCCTGAGCGGAAATGTCGTCCATCCACATCTTATCCGTCATACTCACCGCCCGACCCGAGGCATCATACCAACCAATCCAGCAGAGCTGTCCATCAGACATACAGAACGCCTCACCTGGCAGGAATGGGATACCAGCGTTGCACCACCCAAAGCAGCGTCAATCCAACCATGGCCACTGACAGAAAGGGTACAAAAATTCCTCCGATCAGAAAGCCCAGACCATAGCAGGGCACCATAACAAGCACCCCGGCACCCACAAAGCGATAATCCCAGCGATAGAGGATCAGCAGCGGAAACAACCCACCAATAGTGAAAACAAAACTCCGGTAGGTTAGCAAGCCAAGGAAAACCCGCAATTCAGGTGCCCGCATCACCACCATAAAATACACCGCAACCAGCCCGCCGGTCACACCAGCCACAAGCAGGTTCAACCGCAGTGTCAGCAGCCCTGTCGTGGCCAATTCCATCAGATGCGCGGAAGAGGTAAAAGCGAATTGCAACACCATAATCCCAATCAGAAACCACAGTCCGGCCGGATGGATTACTCTTGGTGAGAGTAATGTCTCCAGCAGGCCGACAGAGGCATAGACACCGATCAGAAGAACTCCGAACAGCACGATGAGACCTATAAGGAAGCTGATTTTTTCCTGAGGGCTGCGCACATAAGCGCGGTGGAATGTCAGGTCGAAATAGGGAGCCAGAAGAAAGCCCAGAGCAAGTGGCAGAATTCCATGCAGTACACTCGCGGGAACTGGGTTGACCGTGTAATCATAATCCGGTGCAGGCTGGCCAAGCGCCAAACCAAATAACATGATGGTTACGCCAAACAAGCCGACTGAAACTTCAAATAACCGGTGCCGCAGCCCCCAGAAAGCCGCGACAGCCAGAAGATAGGCGGGTAAGATGAGGATATTTTCCAGCAGACCTGCCAGCCAGCTGACAAAGACAAGATGATAACCGACAACAATCAATGAAAAGAGCCGTACTGTATTCCCATGCCGTTTCAGGAAATTCTGCCGGCTTTCATTTGTCCAGGCAAACCCGAAGGCTGCGGCACCAATTGTGTTGAAGGTAAAGAAAAAAAAGAAGATCTCCGGGCCAAATTCCCGGATGATCAATACCGGGAAAAAACCACCAATACACCAGAACCACGTACACGCCAGAAAGAAGGCAGCTATCAGATTGCGTATCATGCCGGTGTTTCTGTCGTGACAGGCCAGAGATGGAAACGCAGTTCGCCGCGCCCAATCCGGCGCCCCGGCTTGCCCCGGTATTTACCGCGGGCATAGACTGAAACTTTCAGGTCAGCATTGAAAGGCTGGTTTGCCTGGATCAGGCTTTCCAGATCACCATCAACGGGCTCAACCCGAAAATGCAGTCCGGTGGTCGAGGGCAGCATAAAGCGATAACTGGCATTGCGGCAGACCAGCCGGTGGCGGGCCTCGGTGCGCAGGGACAGGTAAGCCCCGGCCGCCATTTCCAGGTTGGCCAGCAGGGCCGCCCCGCCAACTGTACCGTAATAGTTCCGATTGAAGCGGTTATTTGGGGTCTCAGCGTAGAAATTCTCGGTGGAATAGTTGATCCGTAACCCCATGCGCCAGGCAAGCGGCATAAACAGCATGGTCAGCAACCAATGCAACCAAGGTCTGCGCATGGTTGCAAGAGTCAGTTTCTGTTCGATTGAAGGGTTGATCCAGGAAAGACCGGCGGCGGGTGGACGGTATTCTTTGATCTTGGAAAGTTCGGATGGATCCGGCACGAAGTCCTGCACTCTTTGATGATACATGTTCATATCCCACAAGCTATAGCAGCTTGCAGGTCCAGAACATGTTTGAACTATTTTATCTGCAACGTCTAGGAATTGACCTTGAACAGGCCATAATCCTTAGGGCCAGATACGGTCTGGTAATATCAGCAGGTTTGTTGATCTGGGATTGGGTTTTTTCCTGCTCTGGCAAGGTTTTGCACAGCATCACCCCCGCCAGCTCCGTAATTCTTCCGCAGCAATCACGGCCGCTGCCGCCCTGGTTGTTACACCGAGGGTTCGCATAACCGCCGAAACATGTATCCGGACGGTGGCTGGTGAAATACCAAGGGTCCGGGCAATTTCCTTATTGGTTTTCCCTTGCATCAGGTTTTCCAGAACCTGGTATTGCCGGGTTGTAAGTTGTGGAATTTGCGTATTGTTACGTTTCTTTTCTGTAATCCCCTGCCCTTCTGGACTGCTCTTTCCGGAACCATTGATAATCGATTGTTCCGCAGTTGGTCCGGGCAACTGAACTACTTCAATATCAGGATTGAGAAATTGCGCACAAAAGCGAATGCCAGCCACAACATGTGGTTCAGCATGTGAAATAACTATGCGGGGATGCGGAGGATGCTTTTCCTCCTTTCCTTTCCAATGCGTCATTGTTCAATGAATCCTCTGACACTCTGTAACCTGAGCACAACGAATGAATGAGGCTGAACAGCTCTCATTGGGTGGTCACTGAATTGTTAATGCATTGCTGCTCTTTGGTCCATCAGAAGGGAAAAAACAGCACCTCTGTTACAGATCGCTCAAGGGAACTGCCACAGTGGTCAGGTCTGTAAAAATGACAGACCCGCTACATGAGGCAGCGGGTCTTGCAGACATCGGCATAATTACCGGGATGCCTTTTATACTATCAGCGGCAAGGATTCGGACGGCAGTTGCTGCTGGGCGGACGGCAGCTATTGTTACTACCAACAGTGCCACCGCCGATACCGCCGATAATACCAACCCCGATCGAGATCAAGCCGGGCAGAAAGAAGCAAAAGCCACCGGAGACAGAATCAACTTCTTCGCTGTTCAGAACAATGGTTTCTTTTTCATCAACGCAGTTAAGCCCAACATTCATAACTTGTTCCTTTCAATTACAGGTTTGCCATCAATTGCTTTGGTATATGACCTGAAGCACTGAAGCATAAATGCATGGGGAGCGCCCATACCCGCGGTCAGGAGTGCTGACCACCAAACCCCGGCAATGTGACAAGGTCTGGATCTCAAATATCCAAGTCAAAAATTTTAAAAGATCTTTTCTATGCATGGTTGTTCATAAATATGCCCGACCATGATGACCAGTTTTATGACCGGTTCTTCTCCTGTCTTTCTGACTTGTTAATAACATTGAGGAAATGAAAGCAGAGTCTTGCCGATGACACCATACATCAAAAAACGTATGTTTAGTATATAAGTTCTATGAACTTGGTTTGGTAATAAATCCAACTTTCCTTACCAAACAAATACATCCGGAATCTTCTGAGGATCCCATGTGATTGGCAGTATTCGGCCGAATTGTTCGTCTGTACAGGCAAATATTCGCCTGTGCGCTATGCGCTGACGCGACAATCCTTGGTGTTAATAAGTGTTAAAATCTGTGTTACGCCTAAAAAATCAGCCGTAACCGTTTGATACAGGATGCTTTTTAAAAACATCCCGTGTGTAGAGTCACGAAAGAATGTGTGTAGAGTCACGAAAGAATGTGTGTAGAGTCACGAAAGATCTTGTGCTGTGTGTGAAATCACGAAATACTGCCGCCGTGTGTGAAATCACGAAAGATCCTGGTTGTGGAAGATGCCCAAAAGGAAGTCGATCGCTCCCCCCTTCTTCCTGATCGTCAGGAGCAAGGGGATTTCTTTGTTTGTGATATCTTCGATGCTGCTCCGAAAGGAGATATGGCATCCATGGCTCACCCTATTTTTTCCCTGTCAACAAAGCCGGATCACCGGATCCGCCGGTATGAAGACGAGGCTGGAAAGAATTATCTGGAGGTTCGGCCTTCGGCTGATGGGCTTGCAACAATTCATGATCGGGATGTGCTTATTTATTGTATCAGTCAGATTATGGCGGCCCTGAATGATGGCCAAAAGGTTTCCAGGACCGTACATCTCAAGGCTTATGATCTGCTGAGGGCGACAAACCGTACCACTGATGGCCGGGGCTATGAGGGGCTGCGCAACGCATTCAAGCGCCTTCAGGGTACACAGATAGAAACCAATATCGTTACGGGAAATACGGAGCAGCTTGATATCTTCTCAGTTATCGACCGGGCCCGGATTGTGCGTGAAACCCGTGATGGGCGTATGCAGGAGGTTGAAATCCAGCTTTCTGACTGGGTGTTCAACGCAATCAAGGCTCATGAGGTCCTGACCCTGCATCGGAATTACTTCCGCCTGCGCAAACCCCTAGAGCGCCGTATCTATGAAATTGCGCGCAAGCATTGTGGACAGAAACCGGAATGGCGGATTTCCCTTGATGCATTGCAACGCAAATGCGGGTCCTCCTCTACCCCGCGCGAATTCAAGCGGCTGGTCAGCACCATTACGGATCAGGATAAGGAACATGCCCATATTCCCGATTACGCAGTTCGTCTGAGCGGGCAGACCGTTGTTTTCCAAAACCGCCACAGCCATCTGCAACCCTCTCTGATTCAACCGGAGCCTGTAACAGTCAGGCTCAATCCTGATACCTATCAGACTGCACGCGAAAATGCCCCGGGATGGGATGTCTATATGCTGGAACAGGAATGGCGGGACTGGATGACCGAGCCGCCCCGAAATCCCGATGCGGCCTTTATCGGGTTTTGTCGTAAGGTCTTCGAAAAGCGTGGGCGCCCATAAATAACCCGGTTTATTTTTTAATCAGGTTATAATAATTACCAGATAATTTAAAAATTGGGGGATCAATGCCAACCATCGTGATTGCCTCGCCAAAGGGAGGGGCGGGGAAAAGTACCACGGCCGTCCTTCTTGGAACCGAGCTTGCACATGCCGGAGCCTCAGTTGTGATGCTGGATTGTGATCCGAACGGATCACTGACCCTATGGAGGAATCGTGGCCCTCTGCCTTCGCGGGTAAGTGTGGTTTCCGGAATAACAGAATCCGGAATCGTCAAGGCCATCAAGAAATATGACGGTGATGGCCGTATCGTCATCGTGGATCTGGAGGGCGTGGCATCCCGCCTTGTCTCCCGGGCGATATCCCAGGCAGATCTGGTCATTACCCCCATGCGTGCAACAACTCTGGATGCAACGATCGGTGTCCGCGCACTGGAACTGATTGCAGAAGAGGAAGAGGCTTTGGGACGTCACATCCCCCACGCCGTTATTTTCACGATGACCAAGGCAGTTCGTTCCAAGCAGCATACCGGGATCGAGGAATCCCTGATGACGCAAGGCGTTGATCTGATACGTCCGCCATTGATGGAACGTGCAGCCTTTTCCGCCCTTTTCGAATTTGGCGGTGATCTGCGATCCATGCCACCACAGGGCAATATGGATTCCGCCTTGGAGAATGCCCGGGAGTTTGCTCAGGCTGTCTATAACCGACTTACGTGCGGAGAAGCGTGATGGCGCAGGAAAAGCCTTTCAGCATCAATCTTGACCGCCTCAGAACGCGGGATAAGGACAATAGCACGACCGCAGTACATCGCAGCGATCAGGCTGCCGAGGATCTGGGCTTTGTGGCACGGGAACCTCAAAAGAAACGGGGCCGCAAACCAAGCCCCAGGACCGGACAGGTCCATGCCAAGGTCATGCCCGAAATTTCCCTGGAAATTGCAAATGAAGCCCGGCGCCGTGGTGTCGTGCAGGGGATCCTGATTGAGGAAGCCTGGTCCCTGTACAAAAAACAAAACCGGATAAAATAAATAACCCGATTTTATATATTATCCGATTATTAAAAATACATAGCTACTATAGCAACCTAGGGTCAGGACTCGTTCTTGATTATAGCCAGAAGATGACGGTTGCAGCGAGGAGGATGGCGGAAAAGAAGGTCTCGGGACATCGGTCGTATCGGGTTGCAACGCGGCGCCAGTCCTTGAGGCGCCCGAACATGATCTCGATGCGATTGCGGCGTTTGTAGCGCCGTTTGTCGTATTTGACCGCCTTCTTGCGGGACTTTCGGCCGGGGATGCATACTCTTATCCCCTTGTCTTTCAATGCTTCTCGGAACCAGTCGGCGTCATA
>JBKEAB010000059.1:0-20651 GCA_047971845.1 Paracoccus sp. (in: a-proteobacteria)
CGTTGCCTTGCTTCTTCGGAAGAAGGCCCCCGGTCGTCTTCGCAAGCTTAACCATGTCATTGACGAACTTGACCGATACCCTGAAACGCGCCGCCGCTGACCGGTGCGTGTTGCCCTCGGACACATGATCCACGACACGCTGTCGAAGTTCAATAGGATGTGGCTTACCCATCGTTGATCCCCAATATCTGCCTCAAAGACAGGGAATCACAGCGCCTCATCCAAAGGAAGTATGAATCTCAATACGTGCAGCACGCTCTAGGCTGGATGCGCGATTTCAGGAAATCTCGGTGGGTGAGTTTGATGGCTGTACGCGTGCTGATCTGGAAGCAGCTTATCCGGACCTGTTCACTGACAGCTGGTTGGGCTGGTATAACCGTGCGCCGTCGGGCGAACGCTTGCCGGGTTTGCGAAACCGTGTGACTGAGGCGTTATCCGGCCTGACCGGCCTGACCGCGATTATATGCCATGGGATTACCCTGCGGATGATCCGGCTGATTGTGCTGGGCTGGCCTGATGACCGGCTGGAAGAGATGGAAGTCCAGCAGGGTGCAGTTCATCTCATTCATGGCGGCCGACACGAGATGCTGATCTGATGACCGCTTGCCGCTGATCAGGACAGTATTGATTCGGGTGCATTTCAACCCTGTCAAATAAGCATGGCTAAGCAATTGAAGCAATTGTGGCGCGTATATACCTGCCTGTAACCTGAATATTGAAAGGGACAGTATGTCGATGCTTTTTACACCGTTGAAGCTTGGCGCTCTTGATCTGCCAAACCGGATTATCATGGCTCCGCTGACGCGTAGTCGTGCCGATGATCAGCGGATTCCAAATGAATTGATGGCAGAATATTATACGCAACGGGCTGATGCCGGGATGATCCTGACCGAGGCGACAAGTGTGACCCCACAAGGGGTTGGTTATGTAGGTACGCCAGGGATCTGGAATGAAGATCAGGTCAGGGGATGGAAGCAGGTCACGGATGCAGTACACCGGCGTGGTGGCCGGATTGTCTTGCAATTGTGGCATGTCGGACGGATTTCCGATCCAGTTTTCCTGAATGGTAAATTACCGGTTGCCCCAAGTGCAATCCGGCCGGAAGGCCATGTCAGCTTGGTGCGGCCTCAGCGTCCTTACGTGACACCCCGCGCCTTGGAAACCGATGAAATTCCGGGCATTGTCGAAGCTTTCCGTCAGGGTGCCGAAAATGCCCGGCGTGCCGGCTTTGACGGGGTCGAAGTGCATGGTGCAAATGGTTATCTGATTGATCAGTTTCTTCAGGATAAGACCAACCGGCGTGAGGATGGCTATGGCGGCAGTATCGAAAACCGCACCCGTCTGTTGACCGAGATCGTTGATGCGGTTCTGACTGTCTGGGATGCCGGTCGGGTCGGGCTGCACCTGTCGCCACGTGGCGATAATCACGATCTGGAAGACAGCGATCCGAAAGCCCTGTTCACCCATGTTGCACAAGAAATGAAGCGGCGCAGGATCGCTTTCATCTGCCTGCGCGAATATATTGCGCCGGACAGCCTGCTGAGTAATATCCGTGACGCTTTTGGCGGTCCGGTCATTGCAAATGAAGGGCTGACCCCGGAAGTTGCGGCACAACTGGTTGCGGCCGGGCAGGCTGATGCCGTGGCCTTTGGCCGCAACTTCATTTCAACGCCGGATCTGGTTGCGCGATTGCGTGATGGCGTGGCACTTAATCAGCTTGATCCGACGACGCTTTATGGCGGTGATGCTAGGGGTTATACGGATTATCCGGCATTGACTGATACCGTGACTGAACAGGCATGAAATAAAATGAAAGGGCGCCGCATGGGCGCCCTTTCGCGTGTGACCGGACAAGTCTGATCAGACCGAGTAATACAGCTGATATTCGACCGGGTGGGGGGTATGCTCGTAGGCATAGACTTCCTCCCATTTGAGAGCCATGTAGCCTTCCAGTTGGTCGCGGGTGAAAACATCGCCTGCCAGCAGGAAGTCCATGTCCTTTTCCAATTCCTCTAGAGCTTCGCGGAGGCTGCCGCAGACGGTCGGGATCTCGGCCAGTTCTTCCGGGGGCAGGTCGTACAGATCCTTGTCTGAAGCCGGGCCGGGGTCGATCTTGTTCTTGATACCGTCGATCCCGGCCATCAGCAGGGCGGCAAAACACAGATAGGGGTTTGCAGACGGATCCGGGAAGCGGGCTTCGACACGCTTGGCCTTGGGGCTTTCGGTCCACGGGATACGGACGCAGCCTGAACGGTTGCGGGCCGAATAGGCGCGCAGTACCGGGGCTTCAAAACCGGGGATAAGGCGCTTATAGCTGTTGGTTGACGGGTTCGTCAGCGCGTTCAGCGCCTTGGCATGCCTGAGTACTCCACCGATAAACCACAGGGCTTCCTGTGACAGATCGGCGTATTTATCCCCTGCAAACAACGGCTTGCCGTCCTTCCATATGGACATGTTTACATGCATGCCGGATCCGTTATCGCTTTTCATTGGCTTGGGCATGAAGGTTGCGGATTTGCCGTAGGCATGGGCGACATTGTGAATGACGTATTTATATTTCTGGATATTGTCGGCCTGTTCGGTCAGCCCGCCAAAGATCATCCCCAGTTCATGCTGACAGGTTGCGACTTCATGATGGTGCTTGTCGACCTTGATGCCCATGCGCTTCATGGTAGACAGCATTTCCCCGCGGATATCCTGCGCTTCATCAACGGGGTTCACCGGGAAGTACCCACCCTTGTGCCCGGCACGGTGGGCCTGGTTGCCCATCTCATATTCGGCATCCGTGTTCCATGCCGCAGCAGCGGCGTCGATTTCATATCCGACCTTCTGGGGGGTAACAGAATAGCGGACATCGTCGAACAGGAAGAATTCGGCCTCCGGACCCCAATAGGAAGTATCGCCGATGCCTGAGGATTTCAGATATGCCTCGGCTTTGACGGCTGTGCCGCGCGGATCGCGCGAATAAGGCTCTCCCGTGTCGGGTTCTGCGACATTGCAATGCACGCATAATGTCTTTTCGGCATAAAACGGGTCTATATAGACCGATGCCGGGTCAGGGATCAGTTTCATGTCGGACTGGTCAATGGATTTCCAGCCGGCAATTGATGACCCATCGAACATGAAGCCTTCCTCAAAGAAGTCCTCATCAACCAGATCGATGACAAGGGTCACATGCTGCAGTTTGCCCTTGGGATCGGTGAAGCGGATGTCGACATACTCGACCTCTTCATCCTTCATCAGCTTTATGACATCCTGGATTTTCATGGGCCTTTCTTTCCTTCTGTATGGCAGGACCGGCCAAGGCCGGTCCCGGGCAGTGGGATAAGTGGTTATGCTATGCGTGACGATGGATCAGACGGCATCTTCTCCGGTTTCACCGGTGCGGATGCGGATGGCCTGATCTATGGGTGAAACGAAGATCTTGCCATCGCCGATCTTCTCGGTGCGCGCAGCAGATACGATGGCTTCGACGGCTGCGTCGATCTGATCGTCGGGCAGGACCATTTCAATCTTGATCTTGGGCAGGAAGTCGACAACATATTCAGCTCCGCGATAAAGTTCGGTATGCCCTTTCTGGCGGCCGAAACCCTTGACCTCGGTGACGGTCAGACCCTGCACACCGACTTCTTGGAGTGCTTCCTTCACATCATCCAGCTTGAATGGTTTGATGATCGCTTCGATCTTTTTCATCGTGGTGATCCTTCCTGCGCTTGCCTGAAACCTGCTTGCCGGGTTTGCAGCGCGTCGTCCACGAGAGCAGTGTAACATTCGGGCGCATGGCGGTGAAAGAATCGGGTCATTGCCTGTGGATAGATCACATTGCCTAAATATTAACCAACTCTACCACCGTGCGATATCACGATTGATTTCCGTCAGGCCCTTTCGCCATCCGGGTATCCCATAGGGGGCGGCCAGTATTCTGTCTGGTGGCAAATGCGGTCATGGACGAAGTCATTGCTGTCCATGTCATGCCAGAAGCGTGAATGATCCCGGTCGGGGTCATGGGGCACCTCGGAAAAAGGAAAAGCCTCGGCCTGAAGGTTGCGGCTTGCTCGGTCGATACAAGATGGAATCAAGGCTCGTCAGGCGCTGCGACGGCCTTTTCCAGATCTTTCTTGCTGACGTCCTTGTCCCTGGCTTTTGCTTGATCGGCGATATGATCGGCAAAAACAGTGGCGCGAAGCTGCTGCAGCACCTGCAGATCTTGCCGGATTTAATGCGGATTTACCAGCGGGCGATGTCGAGGCTTACCTCCAGCACTCCTTTTCGCCAGGCTGGGACTTCATATTGATCGGGCCAATATTCGGTTTGCCGGCAGATGAGGCTCTCGGTGATGTCGTGAAAGGTGAGGGCACGTGCGGTGACTTCCAACAACGGGTTGGTGACGCGCATGTCGGTGACAACCCGCGAACCCTCGGCGATCAGTGAGACCTCTTCGAAGGTCCAGTGGCCCCTACCGGGAAATGCGGCATTGACCTTGGCGAATTCGACCCTGCCGCGGATCACCTCGCCTGACTGTGGCCAGAGCCCGACGAATTCCGGTGCCAGCCAATCCTTGGCAGCGCGGGCATAGTCATTGCTGCGCATTGTTTCCCAGAAGCCACGCACAATATCAGTACTGTTCATTGTTCCGTGATCCAAAAGAAAAACCGCGGCCCGAAGGTCGCGGCTTTTCCATCGATTGACAAGGTGCAATCAAAGTTCGTCGAGCGCTTCGACGGCTTTTTCCAGATCTTCTTTGCTGACAGTCTTTTCCTTGACTTTCACCTGTTCGGCGATGTGATCGACAACCTTGTCTTCAAACAGCGGGGCACGCAGCTGCTGCTGGGCCTGTGGGTTCTGCTGGATGAATTCGAAGAATTGACGTTCCTGACCGGGGAACTGACGGGCCTGCATCATTACGGCCTGTGTGAATTCCTGATCCGAAACCTTTACTTCCGCCTTCTGACCGATCTCGGCCAGCAGGAGGCCCAGACGAACGCGACGTTCAGCCAGTTTCTTGTGTTCATCCGTTGGTTCAATCTCACCATGGTCATGACCGTGATCATCGGGGTGTTCGTCATGATATAGTTGATGGGCGATCTGACCGGCTTCGGCTTCAACCAGAATTTCCGGCAGATCGAACTTGACCTGGCGATCCAGTTGATCCAGCAGCGCACGCTTCATGATGGCACGACTTGCGCCCTTGTACTCGTTTTCCAGACGGTCCGAGATCTGTTCTTTCAGCTTATCAAGCGATTCGGCCCCGAAACGCTTGGCCATTTCATCGTCGATCTCAGCGGCGACGGGTTTCTTCACGGCCTTGATCGTGGTGGCAAAGACGGCATCCTTGCCGGCCAGAGCTTCATGGCCGTAATCGGCCGGGAACTGGACCTTTACCTCAATGTCTTCACCGGCTTTGGCACTGATCAGCTGATCTTCGAAACCGGGGATGAAGCTGTTTGAACCCAGGACCAGCGGATAATCTTCGGCTGTACCGCCCTCGAACAACTCGCCATCGACCGAACCTTTGAAGTCGATCACGACCTGATCATCCTTGGCTGCTTTGGAACCTTTCCGCTTATCCTCATAAGAAACAGCATTCTTTGCCAGGCTTTCCAGAGCCTCGGTTACGGCAGCGTCTTCGGCCTTGACGACCAGCCGTTCCAGCTTTAGCTTGTACAGGTCCGCTTCCGGGATTTCCGGCAAGATTTCGTAAGAGACGCTGACAATGACGTCATCGCCTTCCTTCCAGTTCTCGCCATTATCCATTTCAATCTTGGGCTGGATAGCCGGGCGGTCACCGGTCTTTTCCAGATGTTCACGTAGCGCACCGTCAATGGACCCCTGCATGGCGTCGCCCATGACGCGCGGACCGAACTGCTTTTTCAGCATTGCCATCGGCACCTTGCCCTTGCGGAAGCCCTTCATTTCCACTTCGGGCTGGGCTTCTTTCAGCTTCTGATCCACCATTGTGGCCAGATCAGCGGCTGGAAGAGTCATCTGGTAGCCGCGCTTGAGGCCTTCGTTTTGGGTCTCTTTGACCTGCATGTCCTATCCTTCGTCATGGTGCGGGTGGAGGGACTTGAACCCCCACGCCTTGCGGCGCCAGAACCTAAATCTGGTGCGTCTGCCAATTTCGCCACACCCGCAATGTCAAGCGACGGACACGCAGCCCGTCCCGAATTCCGCGCCGTTCTAGCAAAGCGCACGCCAAGGTGCGAGGGGAAAAATCATGGCAGATCACACAAGCCAGCCGGGATTTGATCAGGCAGATTTCCGGCGATGAAACCGGGGCTGGAATGCTTGGTGTGGGTCGCATGACTAAAAGCCCCGGAGCCGGTCATATCCGTGACGGCTTTCTGTCTGTAATACGCCGGATCGGGACGATCCTGCATCGTTTGCCCTTTGTGGCGGAGAAACGGGTGTATCAATATCTGGCGGGCCAGATCAGCCGCAGCATTGGCTGCGGTTAGCAGCAGGCCGATATTGGTGGCCAGCCTGTTAACATCATTAATGGCCCCGGCCAGCGTACTGGTTTGTCCGGATGAACCTGACCGTGGCCGGGATGGTGAGCGGGCCGCCGGACGTGATTCTTTATGCGGCTTTGCAGATGACGGAGCCATGGCGCGGGCGGCCAGAAACCCAACTGCCGCCGCCAACCCGATTCCACCCCATATCAGTAGTGGTGATGTCGTGGTGTCCGGGCTTTTGCCGGCAGAGTCCCCTGCTGGGTCAGGAGTTTCATGCTGTTGGCCGGGTGGTACATCAGGGTTATGAGGCATGAGGTTGTCCTTTCGTTTCCCGATTGTATTTCAGACAAAACACGGTCTGTGCTGGCAAAAGACCTGAAGATGTCCGCCGGGGAAGGGCTTCAGCGGGGTTTCCCAAGGGAAGATGCTGCCTGCAGGTTCTTGCACATCACGACGGCATCAGTGCCGTGGCCATAGTAATTCCGCCGACATCCGGCACTTTGCCAGCCGGCTTGATCATATAATGTCAGGGCGGGTATGTTATCCGCTGCAACCTCCAGAAATGCGGTGATCGCATTCCGGCTCATGGCCATGGTTTCAAATGCTGCCAGAAGGGTGTGGCCAAGACCCCGCCGCCTGGCTTCCGGAGAAACGGCGATTGTCAGAAGTTCGGCCTCATCCAGAACGGAACGCCCAAGGACAAAGGCTTGTTGCCGGGTAATCAGGAAATTGGCCGGGTCGGTCAGCAGTTCCGTGAATTCGGTGCTGCCCCATGGACGAGGATGCGTGAAGCATGAGGCATGGATTGTAGCCAGATCACCAAGGGTCATGACAGGATAACAGGGCTGCGATCCCGTGCGGGTGCGGCATCTGCGGGTCGCAGATAGATCGGGGCCGGACGTGGTTGGGGGGAGGTGCTGCGCGAACGGGTGATGTGGGCGATTCCCTCGGCAATGCTGACGCGTGGGGTCATGGTAGGTGGCCCCGGAGGCAGCGCATCTACCGGATCCTGTTGTGGTGCAGTGCTGTCATCCGTAAAATCCTGCCAGATTGCAAGATTACGGCGGCCCGGAATCACGATGCGGCAGGGCCGGGGCAGGTTCAGGGCAAGTGCCTCGGTTGCACCGACACCGATTGCGGGAATGCCAAGTGATAGTGAAAGACCTCGTGCTGCAGCAACAGCAATGCGGATCCCCGTGAAGTTCCCTGGTCCGATCCCCACACCGATCAGCGTAAGATCCTGCCAGCCGATGGTTGCTTCGGACAGGATTTCGTCAAGCAGCGGAAACAGCCGTTCAGCCTGACCTCTTTCCATGTCTTCGTGACGAGAGGCAATCAGCCGGTCACCTGACAGCAAAGCGGCCGCGCAATGCGCGGCCGATGTGTCAAAGCTCAGTATCAGAAGCTCAGCCAACGGGGCGGACCTCGGTAACCTCCGGGATATAATGACGCAGCAGGTTTTCGATGCCCATTTTCAGTGTCATGGTCGAAGACGGGCAGCCTGCGCATGCCCCCTGCATATGCAGGTAGACGATGCCGCGATCAAAGCCGTGGAAGGTAATGTCACCGCCGTCCTGTGCCACGGCCGGGCGAACGCGGGTGTCCAGCAGTTCCTTGATCTGGCCGACAATTTCTTTGTCCTCACCGTCATGTTCCGCGTGACCCGCCTTGTCGGCGGAGCCTTCCATAACTGGTGCACCAGACTGGAAATGTTCCATGATCGCGCCCAGCAAGGCCGGTTTGATGTGGTCCCACTGGGTATCATCGGTCTTGGTTACGGTCACGAAATCAGATCCGAGGAACACGCCGGTTACGCCATTGACAGCAAAGATGCGGGTTGCCAGCGGTGATGCGCCTGCCGTTTCGGCCGAGGTGAAATCGGCAGTTCCCTGTGCCAGAACTGTCTGGCCGGGCAGGAATTTCAGTGTCGCGGGGTTTGGTGTCGTTTCGGTCTGGATGAACATGGACGTGCTCCTTTACGCATTCATATGGGCCTGACATGGCCGGGGGTCAAGCCGGATGAGGGTTCTGGCCGGTGGTTCCGGGGGTCAGGAAATTGCCTCCAGCCGGTCTCGCGACAAATCGTCCGGAATCAGTGTGATGGGGCAGGGTAAACCTGACAGGTCCCGCAAAAGCCGGCTGATGATCGGGCCGGGCCCGGTCTTGCCTGCGGCCGCGCCCAGTACCAGCACTCCGATTTCAGGATCGCTTTCCATCTGTGCCAGAAGTTGGGTGGTCGGATCCCCTTCGCGGATGACCAGTTCCGGATCCACACCCTGACTGTCGCGCATCCAGCGGGCAAAGATCTGATACTGGGATGTGATCCGGTCTTCGGCTTCCTGACGCATCAATTCAGCTACGCCGATGCCATGCTGGATGGCATCGGGTGGGATAATGGCAAGGACCACTACCCCGCCAGAAGACCGTGATGCCCGCATGGCGGCGAAGCGCATGGCGTTCTGACATTCCGGAGTTTCATCCAGGATAACTAAAAACTTACGCATAAATCATTCGCCTTTGGTCAGTATGCGGCGTATAGCATTCTGTGTGCAGGTTGTCGCATTTGCGCTGATCGGGCAACAGGTGATGGCAGGATCGTTTATCCCCCTTTTCCGGAATAGGTTGTTATGGTACCCGGGGATAAGTGGAATATTGGTTAGTCAGCTTGACCATTTACTGAGTGTGACGTCTGGTTTCTTCTGCAAACTACTTGTGATAAATGACGGAGCTCATCTTTGACGCTTCAGCAGAACTGGAACATGATCGAAGCGGGGGGGGGCATCCCCGAAGCAGATCTATGGCGTCTGGACGCAGACGGTAAGAATCATAATTTCTACCATCGCTACATGAAGCGTATCATTGATCTGGTTCTGTCCGTGACATTGCTGACCATTCTGATCATGCCAATGGTTGTGGTTGCACTGATGCTTCTGATCACACAGGGCCGGCCGTTGATCTATTCCGGTAACCGGATGCGGGCACCGGGCCGGCCATTCCGGCAGTACAAGTTTCGCACGATGGTCAGGGTTGACAATGATGGTGGCGCGACCGGTGCGCATAAGGACTGGCGGATTACACCGCTTGGCCGGTTCCTGCGGCGTACCAGACTGGATGAGCTGCCGCAGCTGTTCAATATCGTTATGGGGGATATGAGCTTTGTCGGTCCACGTCCGCCCCTGCCGGAATATGTCGAACGTTTTCCGTCACTCTATGGGACAGTACTGCAGGCCCGTCCCGGTGTTACCGGTTTGGCGACGCTGATCTATCATCGTCACGAAGACCGGATCATGGCTGGATGCTGGACGGCTGAGGAAACGGAGTATGCGTATTATGCACGTTGCCTGCCAACCAAGCTGCGGATTGAAATGGTTTATCGTCGTGCGGCATCTCCGTGGCTGGATACATGGATCATGTGGAAGACGCTTTTGGCAGTGATCCCCGGTCTTGATCGCCCCCGGAAGAAAAAGCATGCGGATGATGCTTCTCGCTGAAGCCTGTGGGAAAGGCTGGCCGCTTGCCACTCAGCTTCCGGCTTGCCAGCTGCGCACTGCCTCAACCGGCCAGAGCAGCATCAGCACATTCAGAATCAGGCCGTCGCGAATAAAATAGATGGTGATGGTTTCGGCCAGCAGGAAGAGTGTAACTGAAAGCCAGACTGGCAGAACCCGTGCCAGCCAGAAGCCGAACAGCATGGCAAACATGTCAGCAATCGAGTTGATGACACTGTCACCATAATAATCCAATGAAATTGTTACTGCACGATATCGCTCAATAATAGCGGGGGAATTCTCAATAATCTCCCAGGTTGCTTCGACGACTGTTGCGATAACCAGCCGTGCACCAAGTGGTAATCGCTGCGCGATCAGCCAGAGGAATGCATAGAATACCAGTCCATGCAGGATATGTGATGGGGTGTACCAGTCTGTCAGGTGCTGGGAGTTTTCCGAACTTACGACCTCACCATGCCAGAACTTGATATAACCGCATTCGCATATCGGGATACGTCCCATGGCAAGCAGAGTTATGGCTGCCGTGGTGATGATTGCCAGTGAAATCAGAATGGCGCGTTTCATGGGGATATCTCTGGCAGGACAGGGACAGGACCTTGATTACCCAGCAACCAGACGCCCTGCATATCCAGCCGGACGACGGAAACTGCATGACCATACCCGGCCCCCGTATCCAGATTAAGCCGGTTGCCGTAATGGGTTACCTGCTTGACGGGGGTATGGCCGTGAACCACGAGCATACCGTGGTCCGCGTTGGATTCATGGAAGGGACGGCGGATCCACATCAGATCCGTGGGAGATTGCTGTGTCAGGGGAACTCCGGGCCGGATACCGGCATGTACGAACAAAAAGCCCCCGGGATGCTGAAGGTAAAGTGGTAACGCGTCCAGCCAGCCGGCATGGCTTTGGGGAACAGCCCGTAACGCGTGTTCGTGCAGGGTGTCCAGATCCAGATTGTCAGCATCCGCGATACCATATGACGCAAAGGTTGCTGCCGATCCGTTGTTGGGGTCTTCGGTCCAGAGGGCCGGTCGTGACGGGCCAGGGTCTATCCATCGGGGATTTTCCAGAAATCGTGGCAGTTTGTGGTCATGGTTTCCCTTGATGACGGGCCAGTTCCGGCCCTGTGCCTGCCCTTCCATCAGGTATTCTACCACACCACGGGAGGCCGGCCCCCGGTCGATCAGATCTCCCAGATGGATGATCTGTGCATCATTTCCTCCGTCGGCACGAACAAGTTCATGTACATGTTGCAGACGCTCTAGCTGCCCATGTACATCGCCCAAGGCATAGACAGGCGTAAATTCCTTTGGCTGCATTGCACCGTATCCGTTACTGAATAAAAGGCCCGGCAGATCGACTGCCGGGCCCGGATCTCGTTTCAGAATCTGCCGTCTCAGATATCGAAATGCAAGGCGCGAGCTTGCAGGAACTTCCCGGTCTTTTCAAGCGCGGCCAGCACATCATCAGACAGGGCTTTGTCCAGATACAGGATTGCAATGGCGTCCTCGCCAGACTGGGTCCGGCCAAGCTGGAAGTTTGCAATGTTTACGCCCAGATCACCAAGGGTCATGCCGAGTGCACCAATGACGCCGGGAACGTCCTTGTTCCGGGTATAGAGCATGTATTCGCCGATTTCGGCATCGACATTAATCCCCCGAATCTGGATGAAACGCGGTTTCCCATCACTGAATACGGTCCCGGCAATGGAGCGTTCCTTCCCGTCAGCGGTGAGAACGGTAACCTTGATATAGCCGTCATAGACACCGGAAGCTTCCTGTCTGGTCGTGGCGATCTGGATGCCACGGTCCTTGGCGATGGCAGGGGCGGAAACCATGTTTACATCCGGGTTGACCGCCTTCATGACGCCTGACACGACAGAGGCGTTCAGCGCATTGGTATTCATGTCCGCAACAAGACCATCATACAGGATGGTGATTGCCTTGATGGGGTCTTCCGTCATCTGGCCGATAAAGCTGCCCAGATGTCCGGACAGCTTGATCCAGGGGCCTATGACAGCTGCTTCCTCGGCTGTGACGGAAGGCATGTTCAGTGCATTCGATACCGCCCCCGTCAGCAGGTAATCGGCCATCTGCTCAGCCACCTGCAGGGCAACGTTTTCCTGTGCTTCGGTGGTCGATGCTCCCAGATGCGGGGTCACGACGACATTGGACATGTTGAATAACCGGCTTTCGGTGGCCGGTTCAGTGACAAATACATCCAGGGCCGCGCCGGCAACATGACCGGATTCCAGGGCATCTGCCAAGGCTTCCTCATCAACCAGCCCGCCGCGGGCAGCATTGATAATCCGTACACCCTTCCTGGTCTTGGCGATATTTTCCCGCGACAGGATATTTCGGGTCTTGTCGGTCAGCGGAACATGCAGGGTAATAAAATCGGCCTTGTCCAGCAATTCGTTGAGTTCGACCTTCCTCACCCCCATCTGGGCGGCACGTTCTTCTGACAGGAAAGGGTCATAGGCCAGAACCTTCATCTTCAGGCCAAGCGCACGATCTGCGACGATTGACCCGATATTTCCGGCCCCGATCAGACCTAATGTCTTGTTGAAGACCTCAACCCCCATGAACCGGCTTTTTTCCCATTTGCCGGCATGTGTTGACACGCTGGCTTCAGGGAGTTGACGGGCTACGGCAAACATCAGTGCGATGGCGTGTTCGGCCGTGGTTACGCTGTTGCCGAAGGGTGTGTTCATGACGATCACGCCTTTTTTTGAGGCTGCCGGAATATCGACATTGTCGACACCGATTCCGGCCCGGCCAACAACTTTCAGGTTATTGGCCCTTTCCAGCAGTTTATCCGTGACCTTGGTGGCAGAACGAATTGCCAGACCGTCATATTGACCAATGATTTCAGCCAGCTTTCCCTTGTCTTTGCCGACATCCGGCAGATAATCGACCTCGACCCCGCGGTCACGGAAGATCTGAACGGCTGTTTCTGAAAGCTTGTCGGATACGAGAACCTTGGGCATGTGATGCTCCTTCGCTGGCAGACCCGCTCAAACGGGCTGCCTTGTTATTCTGGTAAAAATTTCCCGGGCTGTTGTGGTTGTATGCCACGGGTTTGAGAATCGGCTGGTGATGGGGGACGGGACAGACAGCCCCCGGCCATGCTTATACCTGTGAGGCGATTTCTTCGTTGAAGGCCCATTCAATCCAGGGCATAAGCGCCTGAATGTCTGCGGTTTCGATTGTCGAACCACACCAGATCCGCAAACCGGCTGGTGCATCGCGGTAAGCACCGAGGTCCAGCCCCACGCCTTCCTGTTCCAGCCGCTTGGCAACAGCTTTGGCAAAAGCTGCACCATCCTGGATGCGTATGTCGGTGAATTTCAGACAGACTGAGGTGGTCGATGCTGTAGTCGGATCTTCGGCCAGATTGGCGATCCAGTCGCGGGAGGCGCAGAAATCCCAGACAGTCCGGGCATTGGCGGATGCACGGGCGATAAGCCCTTTCAGCCCGCCCACGGATATCGCCCATTCGAGTGCAACCAGATAATCCTCGACACATAGCATGGAGGGGGTGTTGATTGTCTCGCCCCGGAAAATTCCTTCGATCAGTTTGCCGCCCTTGGTCATGCGGAATATCTTTGGCAATGGCCATGTCGGGGTATGGCTTTCCAGCCGCTCGACGGCACGGGGCGACAGGATCAGAACGCCATGCCCACCTTCACCGCCAAGGACTTTCTGCCAGCTGAAGGTGATTACATCCAGGTTGTTCCACGGCAGCTCCATGGCAAATGCGGCACTGGTTGCATCGCAAATGGTCAGTCCCTGACGGTTGTCGGGAATCTGGCTGCCATCCGGAACACGTACGCCGGAGGTGGTGCCGTTCCACGTAAAGACCACATCACGATTGAAGTCGACAGTGCCGAAATCCACGATTTTGCCATAATCGGCTGTCTGGACTATGGCATCCAGCTTCAGTTGCTTGATGACATCAGTGACCCAGCCAGAACCAAAGCTTTCCCAGGCCAGCATCTCGACAGGACGGGCGCCCAGCAGTGACCACAGCGCCATCTCGACCGCGCCGGTATCCGATGCGGGGACGATTCCAATCCGGTAATCGGCCGGAATGCCCAGAATTTCACGGGTGGAGTTGATTGCTTTTGCCAGCTTTTCCTTGCCGATGGCGGTACGGTGCGAACGACCCAAGGGGGCATCCGTAAGCATGTTCAGATCAAAGCCGGGAATCTTGGCGCAGGGGCCTGAAGAAAAGCGCGGATTAGCCGGGCGCGCAACCGGTTGTGTATTCGTCATATGTGTCACCCTTCCAGGCAAAAGCTCCTCGTTGGGGAGGAGTGTCCCAAGAACGCCTCTACGTTTTCAAAGAGGGAAAAGCAATATGTAATGACACGTAAGGAGGGCCGTGAACCTGCTTGCGCGGATCCGGCCGATATCTTCAGGATGCTCATGTCAAAGATCGGTTCGGGGATCGGTTTGCGGATATCACGTAATGCGGGTGTCAAAACCCCGTAAACCCCTTGCTTCCCAGCGTCTCTTCACTATAACCCCGGACGATTTGCCGACAGACAGTGCCAGGGAACCCGCCATGCCGAAGAGAAACGACATCCAGTCCATCCTCATCATCGGTGCTGGGCCCATTGTCATCGGGCAGGCCTGCGAATTCGATTATTCCGGTGCGCAGGCATGCAAGGCGTTGCGCGAAGAAGGTTATCGGGTCATTCTGGTCAACTCTAATCCGGCGACGATCATGACTGACCCGGAAATGGCCGATGCGACTTATATTGAGCCGATTACACCGGATATCGTCGAAAAAATCATTGCTGCGGAACGTCCCGATGCATTGTTGCCAACCATGGGGGGGCAAACAGCACTGAATACGGCGCTGGCCTTGGCCGATGCCGGGGTGCTGGATAAATACGGGGTGGAGCTGATCGGTGCGCAGCAAGAGGCTATCGAAATGGCCGAAGACCGTAAATTGTTCCGTGAAGCGATGGACCGGATCGGGCTAGAAAATCCGCGTGCCACCATTGTATCAGCCCCCAGGGATGCCAAGGGAAAGTACGATATTTCCGCAGGTATTGCGCAAGCTGTGTCAGCCTTGGAGGATATCGGCCTGCCTGCCATTATCCGTCCCGCCTTTACATTGGGTGGAACAGGCGGAGGGGTTGCCTATAACCGTGATGATTACGAAGCTATTGTCCGGTCTGGCCTCGATGCCAGCCCTGTCGCGCAGGTGCTGATCGACGAAAGCCTGCTGGGCTGGAAAGAATATGAAATGGAAGTCGTGCGCGACCGTGCCGACAATGCCATCATCGTCTGTTCCATCGAAAATGTTGATCCGATGGGGGTTCATACTGGTGATTCGATCACCGTGGCACCTGCACTGACCCTGACGGACCGGGAATATCAACGGATGCGTAACGGATCCATCGCCGTACTGCGTGAGATCGGCGTGGAAACCGGTGGTTCAAATGTACAATGGGCGATCAACCCGACAGACGGGCGCATGGTCGTGATCGAGATGAACCCTCGTGTGTCGCGTTCTTCGGCTCTGGCGTCAAAGGCGACGGGATTTCCGATTGCCAAGATCGCCGCGAAACTGGCCGTCGGCTATACGCTTGATGAACTGGATAACGACATCACCAAGGTCACGCCGGCATCGTTTGAGCCCAGCATCGACTATGTCGTTACCAAGATTCCTCGCTTTGCATTTGAAAAATTCCCCGGCTCGAAGCCCGAACTGACCACTGCCATGAAATCGGTAGGTGAGGTCATGGCGATTGGCCGGACGTTCCACGAATCGCTGCAAAAAGCACTTGCGTCGATGGAAAACGGGCTGACCGGTCTTGACGAAATCGAAATTCCCGGAACCGCTGATGAAGGCAAGTCTGCGATTGTCCGGGCCCTGGCCGAACAAACTCCGGATCGTATCCGTGTCATTGCGCAGGCCATGCGCCACGGTCTGACCGATGATGAGGTCCATGCCGTGACGGCCTATGAGCCATGGTTCCTTGCCCGCATCCGTGAAATTATTGATGCTGAAAATGGTGTCCGGGAATATGGCCTGCCGGATGGCAATGGCCTGGGGATGTTGAAGATGATGGGTTTTTCGGATGCCCGGCTTGCGAAACTGTCCGGGCGTGATGAAGCCGAAATCCGTCTGATGCGCCACAATCAGGGTCTTTATCCCGTGTTCAAGCGCATTGATACCTGTGCCGCAGAATTCGAGGCGCAGACCCCCTATATGTATTCGACCTATGAAGCCCCTGCGATGGGGGATGTGGAAAACGAGGCCCGTCCCAGTGATCGCAAGAAGGTTGTCATTCTGGGTGGTGGGCCAAATCGGATCGGGCAGGGGATCGAATTCGACTATTGCTGCTGTCACGCGTGCTTTGCGCTGACAGATGTCGGGTTCGAAACCATCATGGTGAACTGCAACCCGGAAACCGTGTCGACGGATTACGATACCTCTGACCGGCTGTATTTTGAGCCTCTGACACTGGAACATGTTCTTGAAATCCTGCGGGTCGAACAGGAAAACGGTACGCTGCATGGCGTTATCGTCCAGTTTGGTGGCCAGACTCCGCTGAAGCTGGCCAATGCACTGGAGGCCGAAGGCATCCCGATCCTTGGCACCACGCCTGATGCAATTGACCTGGCCGAAGACCGTGAACGGTTCCAGCAACTGTTGCATGATCTTGATCTCCGGCAACCGGTCAACGGCATTGCCCATAGCGATGATGAGGCGCGCGAGATTGCTGCCCGCGTCGGTTTCCCGCTGGTGATCCGTCCGTCTTACGTCCTTGGTGGTCGTGCGATGGAGATCGTGCGCGATATGGATCACCTCAATCGTTATATTTCCCATGCGGTTGATGTGTCGGGGAAGAACCCGGTTCTTCTGGACAGCTACCTGTCAGGCGCGATTGAGGTTGATGTCGATGCACTTTCCGACGGCCAGACCGTGCATGTTGCCGGGATTATGGAACATATCGAGGAAGCCGGTGTCCATTCCGGCGATTCCGCCTGTTCACTGCCGCCGCATACGCTGGATGCCGCGACCATTGCAGAACTCAAGCGTCAGACGGAAGCTATGGCGATGAAGCTTGGCGTCGTCGGTCTGATGAACGTGCAGTTTGCAATCAAGGACGGCAATATCTTCGTGCTGGAAGTCAATCCCCGCGCCTCGCGTACGGTGCCCTTTGTTGCCAAGGCAACCGACAGTGCGATTGCGTCTATTGCAGCACGTCTGATGGCGGGTGAGCCGATGTCGAATTTTTCCGCGCGTGAGCCCTATCCGGAAGGGGTTGGCCCAGAAGATGACCTGCCTTTTGCCGATCCGCTGACCCTTGCCGATCCCATTACTCCGTGGTTTTCGGTGAAAGAAGCCGTGCTGCCTTTTGCCCGCTTTCCCGGTGTCGACACGTTGCTGGGGCCTGAAATGCGCTCCACGGGGGAAGTTATGGGCTGGGACCGCAATTTCCCCCGTGCGTTCCTGAAGGCACAGCTGGGTGCCGGAAGCATTTTGCCAACCGGGGGAATGGTTTTCATCTCGATCAGGGAAGCCGACAAGACAGCGGAAATGGCTGCTGCTGCTCGTGATCTGGTCGAAATGGGCTTCAGTGTGATCGCGACCAGCGGAACTGCGACCTTCCTGTCGAAAAACGGTGTTGATACCAGCCGCGTGAACAAGGTCTATGAAGGTCGTCCGAATATCGTAGACCGGTTGAAAAATGGTGATATCGCCATGGTTCTGAACACGACCGAAGGTGTGCAGGCCATCACTGATTCCCGTGCCATTCGCGCTGTCGCGCTTTATGACAAGATCCCGTATTTTACGACGGCAGCAGGCAGCATTGCAGCTGTTGCCGCGATTAAATCACGTGGAGAAGGCGCAGTTGGGGTCAGATCCCTGCAAGCTTGACGGCGCGGTATTTTTTGTTGGAATATCAGACAGCCATATAATTGTGGCTGTCTGATATTTCCTGAATTCTTTATATGTATTAAAGTCAATTTTATCTGCCCGATTTTTATATTTTGTGGTAAATCCCCTGTTTATCTGTTATATGAAATTCCTATGAAATAGCATCAGGTTATTTTGTTCGGAGTTTCTGTAAGCCTGCGGAGCTTCTTTTTATATGTGTTGTCTTTTTGATTTTCGTCTGAATTTCGCATAAAGATTATGAGGTTACATGATTGGGGATGCTTCAGTAAGTCAATGATGAAGTGATTGCCTGGTATTTTTCGGGGCAAGTAAGTTATAGCGTATGATTTGTAATTTAATGATTCCCTGCGTATTCGTGGCCACGCAGAACAGACAAGCCAATAGTATTGGGTAAGCGGAATACCTCGTTATGATTTCGTCTGCATGATAACGGACTATTCCGCTGGGTGGGTAGTGAGTGCTGTCCGGCAAGTCGTTGCGTAACTTGCTGATGAGGGTTGGTGGGTCGGACCATGGCAGAGGTCCGGCCCATTTTTATCTTTGTGTGGCTTTGTTGGCGGATCAGGGATCTGTGTATTCAGGCAAGGACTGATGCTGTGCCGTCAGGGCTGAGGGCACAGGCCGTCAGGCCACCCGAACACCATGCACCCAAGTCTCGCGTAATGCCGGGGTGCCATTTATCAGGCGGAAACGGATCAGATCGGCACGCAATCCGGGTGACAGCTGGCCACGATCAGTAAGCCGGACAGCCTTTGCAGGGGTGGCCGTAACGCAGGATATGACGCGGGGCCAACTATCCCACATACGCGCCAGAAGGCTGCAGCCGGCAGCAGGGCAGATGGCACATAATCAGAACTGACAATGTCCAGAAGCCCGGCATTGGCCAGATCAAGTGCGGCGATGTTTCCGGAATGTGATTCATCCCGAATCAGGTTCGGGGCCCCCATAATGGTATCTATGCCATGAAACCGGCATTCGTCAGCGGCTTCCCATGTGGTCGGAAATTCCGCCAGCTGGATTCCATGGGCTGCGGAACGGGTGACCTCGTCCCGGGTAGAATCGTCATGGCTGGCCAGAACCGCATTCAGTTGGGCTGCAAAGGCCACGGCACCTGCTTCATGCCGGGCACCGTTTCGGGCAGATAGTTCGTGCAATTCCTGAAAGTAAGTGGCGATATCCCTGTCGCTCATTTGCACCTTGCTGCGAAGATAGGTTTCCAGCATAGCGGTATCGTGAAACTGACGCTGACCGGGGGTGTGATCCATCAGGCTGATCAGTCTGACCCTGTCCCGGGTGTCAAAGGCGGCCATTTCGTTAAGCAGGGTCTCGGAACAGATCTCGGCACGCAGGTGCAGATAGTGACTGATGCGTAAGGTACGGGATGTAACCTGTGTCATCAGTTCATTTGCCAGCTTGCGTGCAGGAATTGATCCGACACGCATGGCGTCAAACACCGTGGTGATCCCGCAGCCTGCCAGTTCGGCATCATGGGCATAGATTGCCGCTGCATGAGGCCAGTAGACACCGGGCCGGGGCTGGATATGACATTCAAGATTGTCCGTATGCAGTTCGATGAGACCGGGTGCAATATATTCGTCGGAACAGTCAATGGCCGCACGGGGGGGCAATGCCTTCGCCGATTTCGGCAATCATTCCGCCCCGGATTACAACATGGCCTTTGACCATGCGATCAGGCAGGATCATTGTTGCGTGGGCCAGTATGGTTTCCTGCATCATTCCATCCAGAGGTGTTTGTTTGGATCATTATCGCAGATATGCAGTGTATTACACCCCGTCAGCCGGGGCGTTTGCGGATTTCGGGGCATCCTGGCTGGGCTGGGATCTGGTAAGGGGGTGTACGGTCACACAACCGATTATACCGGGTTTGGACATGGCGGGATTGACTTCGGTACCACGAAGATACGGATTTCATGCGACATTGAAGGCTCCTTTCCGGTTGGCAAGGGGGGCTTCGGTTGAAGGGCTCTGCAATGCGGTGGAGCAGCTGGCAGGTTGTCTGCCTGTACAAATGCTGCCGGGTCTGCAACTGGAGCAAGGCGGTGGTTGCCTTGCTCTGACAGTGGATGGTGATGCCTCCCGGCTGAATGCACTTGCGGTCGAAATTGTGACAAGTCTGGATGACTGGCGTGCCCCTTTGGCACAGGCTGAGATCGCACGGCGCAATCCCGACAGGCTGACCCTACGGCAAATGCAAATGCTGAAGTGCTGGGGATATCCCTATGTTCTGGATGAATTCCGCTTTCACATGACGCTGAGTGGCCCCGTCAAGGCAGAAAAGACGGGTATGGTTTGCGCTGCACTGCAAGCACAGTTCGGATCAGTTCCATGTCCTGGCAGCATTGATGCCATAAGTCTGGTTGGAGAAGGCGAAGATCGTCATTTCCGGCTGATAGAACGGTTCCGGTTACAGCCTGTATAGGGTAGCCAAGGGTGTGTATTCCAATCTGATGAATGGATTTCAAGCACGCATATGGTGGGCATGATCCGGGCTAGTTATTTGATCCCACGGTTTGATGGTGTGATCGATTTGCTGGAATGGAAGGAGGCACTATGGGACCAGTTCGTCACGGCAGCGTCACGACCACGCACGCTATCCGATCTGCAATACCGCGATCGCAAGCCTCGACCGCGGCGCTGAGCCGGGAACTCGGGATCAACCCGAAGACGGTCGCGAAATAGCGCAAACGCAAGACGGTCGAGGATCGAAAAACAGGCCCGAAGGAACCGCACTCGACCGTTC
>JBKEAB010000060.1:0-2919 GCA_047971845.1 Paracoccus sp. (in: a-proteobacteria)
ATCCCGTTCCGGCACCTTCGCCTCATCGGCAATCGCCCGGATCCATTTCCCGAGCCTCGAAAGCCCGATCCCAGGATCAGACGCAACCTGACGCCGTGTCAGCCCGCTGGTGAGCGCAATGCGAACCGCATCCCGCTTGAATTCGTCGCTGTGTATCGTTGCCATATCCAGTCTCCTTTGATGAGAGCATCGCTCTCAGAAAACCGGAACAAAACCGGGACAGGGCCAGTCCGTCTGCTCAAGATTGCCTCCCGTTTTTGATCTTGAATCAAACGGATGGATATCTGGAAAGACCATAAATGCAGACGCCGCCGAGCACTACAGTCGCGGCATTTGGCGGATCGAATCGACGATAAATTGATCTCGCTCTACAATCCAGACTTGTTGATGCATTCGTAGGCATGAGGCCGTTGAGGATCTTGAGTTGTAGGTGGCCATGAAGTCATGGAGATAGCTACGAAGCTGATCGTAGCTATCGTAGTGGGTCATTTGACAGTGGCCTCTTTGATCGTCCGGTTCATCCGTTCGATTTGGCCATTTGTCCAAGAGTGATTAAGCTTGCTCAGGCGGTGCTTGATCCCATTATCTTCGCAGATCATATCGAAGCACACCTGCCACAATAGATGGTGTTTCAGTTCCGGGTCTGATCGGCGAACTGGATGCCGTTATCAATCAGGATCATATGGATCCGGTAAAGAACCATCATCTCCAGCAGATGTTTCAGGAACTCCCACGTCATCCGCCAGTCGGCCTTCTCAACCAGTTGAGCAACCGCAAACTTATCGGTCCGGGTCCGGGCGATGACAACAAAAAGATAGAGATTGCCCTCTGAGGTCTGCATCTCATCGATGTTCACGTGGAAGAAGACGATGGAGTAGCGCTGCCATTCGTCGTTCTGTTCGAACAGTACGGCACTGATCAGGCACCGAACTGATGTGGCTCTATCGCGGAATTGTTCTGGTCCGGTGCTCATGTTAAGCGGCCCTCTGTTCTAAGGCCTCGGGTGATTTCCAGCCGGGGGCTGAGTATTTGCGCCGTGGGTTGTAGAAGCCGTTGATGTATTCGAAGAGGACGAGTTCGACTTGGCGTCTGGTTTACCAGTCGCGGTGCCAGACCAGCCCGGCCTTCAGCGATGTGAAGGAGCTCTCGACGGACGAATTATCGTAGTAGCAATTGTCTTTTCCGCTCATGGAAGCCTTGAAGCCATGCTTGCCCAGAAGCTTCTGGTATCCATGCGGCCCGCAATCCGTGTGATGAATGCAGCCCGGCAGCGGTCTGCGCAGGGCGGCAGCGTCCTGATCGCCAGGTCCTGCTTCATCCGGTTGCTGATCGCCCAACCAATCACACGCCTTGAGAACAGGTCGATGATAACCGCCAGATAGATCCAACCCTCGCGGGGCCAGACATACCCGATCCCGCCGGCCCATTTCTGGTTCGATGCACTCGCCGTGAAATCCTGCTGCAGCAGATTCGGCAGATTGGCATCCCGTTCAGGAACCTTCACTTCATCGGAAAACGCCCGGATCTATTTCCCGAGCGTCGAAAGTCCAATCCCAAGACCAGACGTACCCTGACGCCGTATCAGGCTGCTGGCCAGCACAATGCGAACCGAATCCCGCTTGAATTCGTCGCTATGTATTGTCGCCATATCCTGTCTTCTTTGAAAAAAGCATCGCTCTCCGAAAAGCGAAACAAAACCGCAACAGGTCCAGACTGACGAAGGGATCGGTGCCGCTGAGCTTGGCGGTTTCAATCAGGGTATAGGCGATGATGGCTGCCTTGCCGCCTGCCTCCGAGCCGACGAAGAGATAGTTTTTGCGTCCGAGCGCGATGGTGCGCGTGCCACGTTCGGTCACGTTGTTGTCCAGTTCCAACATGCCGCTTTCGAGATAGGGTCGCAGGTACTCCATGCGTGTCAGGACATATCGGATAGCAGCAGCCAGTGAGGATTTGCCGGATATTCTGATCAGTTGCATGGCCAACCAGACTTCGAGATCATCGAAGACCGGGGCGATATGGGCCCTGCACAGTTTGGCCCGGCGGTCTGGCGGTGAACCACGTGCTTCTTTCTCGACGGGATAGAGTTGGGCAGGCGATTGGCAATCCCTGGGCGCGATGAATGTCGACGAATTTGCGCCATGCAGGCGATTTCGCGGACGGTACCGGATCGATAAAGCTCCTCGAATCCAGCATAGCCATCGGCATGCATCCGGCCCCGATAACCAGACAGATGATCTTTGGGATGCTGTCCTTAGCGGTCGCCCGAGAAGCAATACCAAGCCGCGAGCGGAGCCTGGCCGGCACAAGGGCGTTCATCACGTCCATAGGTCCAGACCGTGCCGTTTGGGTCTTGCCGCTGCCGGATGCCAGCATGCGCCGCGATGTGTCATCGGCAAAGATTACCTTGCCTGCCAGCACATGACGACCGATGGCATCGGTCAGTGGTTCCAGCAGGGCGGTGATCTTGCCGACCCAATCGTCCAAGATCAACCCTGGCCCAATCAAATAGGCGTTACGTGATCCAGATGCACCGCAGATCGGCGACATCCCTGCGCCTCTGCTCAAGCGCCTGAAGGTCTTTCTTAGAGCGTGTCGTGCTCATTTAGGTTCATATCCTGCGGCAATGAAATAATTGAGGCATTCGTCTTCGGTGAAGAGGTCGCAGATCTGGCCGACGGCCTTCCATAGTTCGTCGTAGGTTCGGGCCGCGGCCTTGCGCAGGAGAACCTTGAGCTTTGCAAAAGCCATCTCGATGGGGTTCAGGTCGGTGCTGTAGGGCGGGAGTGGCAGAAACCAGCAGCCGATGTTGCGCAAAGTTGCAGACGCTTTCGGGCTCTTGTGGCTGGAGAGGTTGTCCAGGATGACAACATCGCCGCACTGAATGGTCGGAGCGAGCCGGGTCTCGACATAGAGGTCGAA
>JBKEAB010000061.1:0-2298 GCA_047971845.1 Paracoccus sp. (in: a-proteobacteria)
GCGCTTTACGATCACTGGATCATGAGCGTTGTCTTCCATTGGAGTTTCCTGATCGAAATCACAATCACGATACTCGCCACAGGGCTATGGCTGCATGACGCCGGGGCACGCAGCCGCGTTGCAACCGGGGACGGCTCGCGCTAACAGGCAGACAAGCGAAAAAAGAGGCTCTCATGTCCGCCCCCCTTCGGCTTGGTATCGCCGGGCTTGGCACCGTCGGGATCGGTGTCGTCAAGATCATCCAGAAACACGCTGACCTTCTGGCGGCACGTTCAGGCCGTGCAGTGGAAATTACCGCCATCAGTGCGCGTGACCGGATGAAGAACCGCGACGCCGATCTGTCGGCTTATAACTGGGTCGATAATCCGGTAGCACTGGCAGTTCGCGATGACGTGGATGTCTATATCGAATTGATCGGCGGAGATGAGGGCATGGCCCGGGAGTCTGTCGAAGCAGCCCTGCGTGCCGGCAAGGACGTGGTAACAGCAAACAAGGCGCTTCTGGCAATCCATGGTCAGGAACTGGCTGAACTGGCCGAATCCAGGGGGCGCGTAATCCGGTTTGAAGCTGCCGTTGCAGGTGGTATCCCGATTATCAAATCAATGACCGAATCCATGGCCGGAAACCATATTTCCCGCATCATGGGCGTCATGAACGGGACCTGCAATTACATCCTGACCCGGATGGAGGATGGTGGTCTGCCATATGCTACCGTCTTCGAGGAAGCCCGTCAGCTTGGTTATCTTGAAGCAGATCCGGCACTGGATGTCGGTGGTATTGATGCCAGCCACAAACTGGCCATCCTGTCATCAATAGCCTTTGGAACCCAGGTCAACTTTGATGCCGTCGAAATTGAAGGAATTGAACGGATCAGCATCGACGATATCCGGCGTGCTGCCGATATGGGATACCGCATCAAGCTTCTGGGCGTTGCACAAATAACCGCACGAGGGCTGGAGCAACGGATGTCGCCCTGCCTTGTTCCCGCCGAAAGCCCGCTTGGCCAGCTTCAGGGCGGCACGAATATGGTGGTGATTGAAGGCGACAGCGTGGGTCAGGTTGTTCTGCGTGGCGCAGGCGCAGGCGAAGGCCCGACAGCAAGTGCCGTTATGTCCGATATTGTCGAACTCGCACGCGGGGTCCGGATGCCGGTCTTCGGCCAGCCGGCAGCGGGGCTGGTCCATGCCCAGCCTGCGCGCACTGCGATTCCGGCAGCCTACTATCTGCGCCTGGCACTTCTGGACAAGCCCGGCGCTCTGGCAAAGGTTGCAGCGGTTCTGGGCGATTCCGGGATCTCCATCCACCGGATGCGCCAATACGATCACGAAGACGGCCCGGCACCCGTGCTGATCGTCACCCACAAGACAACGCCTGATGCAATTGATCATGCCATTGCAGCCTTACCCGGAACCGGTGTCATAGCTGATGATCCTGTTGAATTGCGCATAGAGGAAGTTTAATTTCCCTACCCCTCCTTGCCCCGGCTGCATGACGGAATTAATCTGCCTTTCATGAGCCGAAAGCAGGTCAACAGTATCAGCGCTGCCATGCCCGGAGCGGAACATTCCGACCCTTGGGGCGGCGGACATGATTGCTGGAAGGTCCGGGGCAAGATCTTTGCCCTGACCAGCGCTGCTGAAGAGCGCGTATCCGTCAAGTGCGACAGTATCGAAACAGCTTCCATGCTGATTGATGCAGGAATTGCATCGAAAGCATCCTATATGCACAGAAGCTGGGGCTCATTGTCCTGTGATGCCCCTCTGGACGAACTGGAACATCGCATCCGGCAATCTTACCGGATTATCAGAGCCTTATTACCAAAAAAGGTACAGGCAGAACTTGCCGCTGAGACCTGACCCGAAAGTTCATACAGAACAGCAATATCTTGCGAACGGGTGGGTCATGATGCGGATGCTGGCATGAAGGGTCCAGACCGTGGAGCTTTCGATTGTCCCTTACCAGCCCTTCGCCAAGGGGCGATATCGTCCGAACCATGTGAAGGTTCGTTCACCCCTTCGGCGCGGCAGAACATCGAAACGCTTGCGCATAGGATCTGTGGGGATTCAGGATTCCCAATTAGCTTGAGTTCTGATTCAACCTTCGAAAAGAGGAGGGTTGAATGGCCACGAGCAGGCGGATCATCAAGGACTGTCACTGGGCGAGGATGGAACCCCATTGCCTTGGGCTGAAGGCGCATCCAGGGCGCACCGGCAGCGACCCGCGGTTGTTTCTGGAAGCGGTGTTTTGGATCGTGCGCACCGGTGCGCCGTGGCGCGATCTTCCGTCTGAATTCGGCAA
>JBKEAB010000062.1:0-10846 GCA_047971845.1 Paracoccus sp. (in: a-proteobacteria)
CCGGTGCCGGACACACTCTCGAATACCTCCCGCCCTACAGCCCCGATCTCAACAAGATCAAACCGATCCGGGCGCAGGCAAAGGCCATCAGACGACGAACCGGACTGTCCGTCGATGAACTCTTCTCCTGTAAAAAATGGAATCAAAATTAAGTCGTTAGGTTATACCGGTGCAGAGAACCAGAATTCTGCGCCCAAGGGAATCCCAAGAGCCCACACAACCTAGGCGTCAAGATGACTTCCCAAGTCGCAAGTGAGGATACAAGAAGCGGAACCAAAATTATTACTAGAGCGAAGAAAACCCTCTGCTGTAGGCCCAAAATCGTTTCGGGTGGTTCTTGGTCAGCCATTTTCATTCTTCACCCCAATTTCCAGTCGCCAGTTCGGGCAGGGTGGGCAGAACTCCCAGGCTGTTTAGCCACAAATCCAAAGCCTGTGCACACTCGATTGAGGCATGATCGTGTGGAATCCACTTTTCTTGGCAGGCAACGAACGTGCCATGACGTAACGCTTGAACCAGATAGGTATCATATTGTATGATCCGATTCTTCGCGCTAAAGCAGGGCCAACTGGACATCGGAGGATTGTACCCAGACGTGGATACGTCAACAAACAAAAATATTTGTAACACAATTCAAGTTTGTCACGGTAGCACCACGTCGACCGACGTCATCAGAGCAGCGATGCAGCGGCACGACTGTTTAACCTTCCTCTGTCACCAATGTCTCCTCTGTGTCAGAACAGACGCCTCATCCATCCATGCGGGTCGGCTGTCCGGCCAAACTGGATATCTGTCAGTGCCTTGCGCAGCCGGGTCGTCACCGGACCCATCCCGCCATCACCAATTTCCAGATCATATCCTGCCCCCTTCAACTGACCGATAGGGGCAACGACTGCTGCGGTACCGCAAGCAAAGACCTCTGTCAGGCGACCGGTTTCCAGATCCTGACGCCACTGATCGATGGCATAGGGTTCCTCACATACGGTCAGTCCCTGATCCTGGGCCAGCCGGATCAAGGAATCACGGGTGATCCCCGGCAGGATGGTTCCCGTCAGCGGCGGAGTTTGCAATGTCCCGTCATTGAAAATAAAAAAGATATTCATACCAGCCAGCTCCTCGATCCAGCGGCGTTCAACCGCATCAAGGAAGACAACCTGTTCGCAGCCCTTCTGAGCAGCTTCGGCCTGTGCTGCCAGTGCTGCCGCATAGTTTCCACCGCATTTGGCCGCACCGGTACCGCCCGGTGCCGCTCGGGTATAGGTTTCAGATACCCACAGCGATACACCGGATATACCACCGCTTTTGAAATAGGATCCTACCGGGGATGTGATGACACAAAACAGGAAACTGTCTGAAGGATGGTTCCCGATCGCAACCTCTGTTCCAATCATGAAGGGGCGGATATAAAGTGAACTCTCACCTGTCGAAGGGATCCAGTCACGATCCAGTCGCACCAGTTCACTGACCGCTTCAATGAACATGTCTTCCGGGACAGGTGCCATGGCCAGCCGTTCAGCCGAAGCATTGAAACGCTTGGCATTGGCATCCGGACGAAACAGCGCACCACCGCCATCCGGCAGGCGATAAGCCTTCATACCCTCGAATATTTCACCGGCGTAATGCAACACCATTGTTGCAGGGTTCAGCCCAAGTGTACCACGTGGTCCGATATTGGCATCATGCCAACCCTCGTCACGGGAATACTTGATTGTGACCATATGATCGGTCAGAAACTTGCCAAAACCGGGATCAGCCAGCATGGCCCTTCGCTCTTCTGCCGGAATCCTCTGCCCGACAGGGTTTATGGTGAACAGATCAGGCATCGTCATTGCAATCATCCCATCCTGAGCTGCCAGCGAGAAAGATCATATCCCATGGCAACCTAAATTATTCATGGCACATATGGATAATCAAAGCCCATACGCAGCACATCCTGCTTCATAGCAGGCACAGCAAAAAGGCGCATCAACTGAATACCACATCCTCCTGTCTGCCATGATACCCATTGTGATCACCTCATGACAGCGATCATTATCTGAAGAAAACCCGAGGCTGTTCGCCCGCCTTTGGGTGCGGCAAAACCGCACTGTATTTACAAAATTCAGGTAAAAAATTCTTACTTCAGGTGGAAAGCTCGTTGTTCCATATTGAAATACAATAATTTATTGAATGACTTCAATGAAGCATCCTGCCTTCCGGTTCCGGATCATGCTTTCGTTGCACCCCACTCCCGTAAGGCGTATTCAGCAAATGCCAGACCCGCCTGCCGGCATATCCCGCCTCTGTTTCTCCTGTACCTCTTGCGATCTTTGGTTTGTGCTGTAGACCGGGCCTCTCTTAAATTCTGTTTTACCCGGACAACAATTATGATTCAAAACATAGGTCAGGCGGCAAGTTCATCAGTATTGCTGCGTTACTTGCCAGAAGATGTACGTGATCGTCTTCTGGACGGCGCAACACAGCGTCGTGTCCGCAGTGGAGAGACAATTTTCCTGCAGGGTGAATCCGCAAAGACCTTATATATTATTGTCGAGGGCCGGGTGAAACTGTTCCGGGTTTCAGCCAGCGGTGCTGAGGTTGTGGTCAGCCTGCTGACCCGTAATCGCAGCTTTGGTGAAGCCGTCGCATTACGGGATGGTATATATCCCGTATCAGCCGAGGCAATCTCTGACTGTTCGCTGATCCAGATTGACGGGAAACGCCTGCGCCGCCAGATTGCGGAAGACCCCGAGCTTGCCGTGAACCTTCTGGCTGCCAGTTATGTGCATCTGCATGGCCTTGTCGAACAGATTGAGCAACTGAAAGCCCGCTCCGGCGTACAGCGCTTGGCCGAATTTCTGGTCGATCTGCTTGATGGTAATGAAGACAGCACACGAGTCCCCCTGCCCTATAACAAGACCCTGATTGCCGGCCATCTGGGGATACAGCCCGAAAGCCTGTCACGTGCTTTTGTCCGGTTGCGTGATCACGGCGTCCGTATAGATGGCAATTATGCCATCATCAATAATGCCGATCAACTGCGTGAACTTGCCAATCAGGACAAGGGCCAGCCCTGGACCCGCTAGCCTGCCAGATACAGACCCGCCGCCAATACCAAAAACAAAATCAGGGCAAAACGGAATCCATTGCGGATACGGGGCACTTCATGAAGTTCAAGATAGGCCGACAGGATGACATCGGCCTTGATGCCAGCAATCATCAGAATGATAATAGCTGTGAACGCTTCAAGACCTGCAGGTAGCATCCCCCGGAAAACCGTGATCAATGTTGCGGTCAGGCTTAGCCCAACCAGCCAGATCCATGCGCGTGTCAGCATCCCATCCCTCATGGCAAAAGATAGACAATCGGCAACAGCAGAACCCAGACCAGATCAACCATATGCCAGAATTGAGCCCCTGCCTGCACGGATTGCAACTGCGGACGAATGGAAACAAGGCCAAGAATGACCATACCGGCCAGAACATGGGCTGCATGAAAGCCTGTCAGCAGGAAATAGAAGGTGAAAAAACTGTTTGTCTCAATCCCGATCCCCTTTGAAAAGGCATCGGCATATTCAACTGCCTTCAATCCCAAGAAAACCACAGCCAGCCCGATAGCCATCCAAAGCCAGCGACGTGTCAGGGACATGTTACCGGCAGCAACCGCCGCCACTGCCCGCGCTGCCGCATAGCCTGAGGTCACCAGAACCACAGTATTGATGCCGGCCGAGACCCGGTGCAGTTCGGCCTGAGACTGCGCAAACAGTGCCGGATCACTCAACCGCAACGACAACAACACCAGCAGCCCAACACAAAAAACAGCCAGCTCGCTGATGATCAGAACCCACAAGATCAGATCGCCCGGCAACTTCTTCAGCTGGTTTTCATTCTCATTCATGCGCCCACCAGCTGCCGATAGATTTCAGGAAGCGCCTCAGTCAGCTTGTCAGGGTGATGAATCACAGCGTATCCCCCTTGTCCAAAAATACGGGAGAACCAGCTTTTTCCATCCCGGTCTATGGTAATACCAAAGACGGCATGCCCCGCCATCCGTGCTTCGCGCACAGCACGGGCACTGTCTTCAATCCCGTGACGCCCCTCATAATGATCCAGATCATTGGGTTTGCCATCCGTCAGGATCAGCAACAACCGCCGCTTGCGGGCCTGACGGGACAACCCCTCAGAGGTATGGCGGATCCCGGCCCCCAGCCGCGTATAGAACTTCGGACGCAGTCCGGCGATACGACGTTCAACAACAGAACCCATCTTTTCATCAAACGCCTTGCACTCCGTCACAAAGACCCGGTCCCGTTTCAGTGAGGAAAATGCCTGAATCGCAAAATCATCCCGGCACGCATCCAGCCCCCATGCCAAAGCGGTCAGCGCCTCACGTTCGATATCAATAACCGCCCGCCCGGTCACCGCACTTTCCGTAGAGCGCGACACGTCCAGCAGAATGGATACCGCCAGATCACGCGCAACAGGCCGGGATTGCTTCCATATCCGGTCAGAACCCTGTCCGTGTGCACGAATATCGACGCTGGAACGCACCGCCCGATCATCATCAAGGTCATCACCATCCCGATGCCCCGTAGTCACCACCCGGCCCGGCCGGAGGGCTTCAAACTGACGACGGACCATACGGATACGAGCCTGCGCCGCCGGATCAAACAGACTGTCACTGGCTTCCTCATCAGCCGGACTGCTCAGGACACGGACGTGATCCGGCAGATAAGCCCCCCGTCGCACATCCCATTCCGGATAAAGACTAACCCCAGCCAAGGCTTCGCGATCAGCATCTTCCGGCGCTAGATCAAGATGCAGTTTCAGCCGTGTTGCCGGGGCCTTACTGACCTGTCCCAGCCCCATCTCCTCCTGATCATCGGCAGCCTTTCTGGCGCTGTCCTCATCGTCATCCTCGACACGCCGGTTGAGATTCAGGAACTCCGCCCAACTCAGGATTGCCTCAAACCGATGCATGATCAGGCTGTCCCGGCGCTTTGCCTGATCGCTGGCACGCCTGCGGGCACGGATCACCTTCTGATCCTGGTCCCGGGTTTCTTCCGGCAGGCCATCAGCCTCACGGCTTTCGACCCTGTCGCCCGCCGAAAATGAGACTTCTTCAATTTCAGGCCAGAGCACAACCGGCCGAAAAGGCCGGTAACCGCGTGGGGCCTGCATCGATTCCGGATCATCAAGCACAGCCAAAAGCGCTTCTGCCCGGGAAGATAATACCGCATCATCACCCAGCTCGCGACGCACAAGTTCATCCATCGCGGCCTCATCCGGCGGCAAACGCCCGTTTTTGCGCTGTGAGAGATGCGCTGCTGACAGGTCAGCATATAACCCACGCAGCCCCGGTGCCCCAGCCAGCGTTCCTGCAACCATCTGCCGGATCATAGCCAGACGGTTGAGGTCCTGTTGTAACGGATCGTCATAGAACCGCATCTCCGGAACATGGGCGAGACAAGCCGCAAGCCAGATATAAAGGGCGGCATTGGCCTCAATAGTTGGGAAAACAGCGAGAGATTGCGGCAATCGCAACGCCTCTCCATCAAAGCTGGCCAATGGCAGGGCTTCGGTTTCAGTCCCTAGCACACGCCGCCAGCTGACCCGGTGCTTTGAAAGCCGATCAGCCGCCGGGCGCAACTCCACCGAAGGATCTCCGCCAAGTCCGCGGAAGAGCACGCTCAGACGTCCAGAGATATCGCCTAAGACAACACGCGCCTCAGGATAATCCGGCGGCGCATCCAGCTGACTGGCATAGGCATGCCAAAGTTTTCCAACCGATTCTTCGGGCTCCCATGGTTCGATTTCACGCCAGCTGGCACCCATTTGCGGACCTTTCATTCTGGCCAAAATATCCCACGGAGGTCCGGGGGGGTGCCCCCGGCACCTGAATTATCCAAACACAGCCACAACCAGATCCAGAAGACCGCGCTTGATATCTGCATCATCGGTCAGCGGTTCGATCATGGCCGCTTCAATGGCACGATTGACAGGCATGCCGGCTGCAATCAGCGTTGCGGCATAAACCACCAGCCGGGTTGATACACCTTCCTCCAGATCCTGCCCCTTCAGGGCTCGCAACTTGCCTGCCAGCCGGACAAGGGCAGCCGAACGGGTATCATCCAGTTCGGATTCCCGGGCTACAATACGGGTTTCCAGTGCGGGTTCCGGAAAGTCGAACTCCATTGCAACAAAGCGCTGCCTTGTCGAAGGCTTCAGCGTCTTGAGGATATTTTGGTATCCGGGGTTATAGCTGGCCACCAGCATGAAGCCAGGTGCGGCTTCCAGCTCCTCACCGGTACGGTCAATGGGCAGGATACGGCGATCATCGGTCAGGGGATGGAGAACGACGGTAACGTCCTTGCGTGCCTCGACAATCTCATCAAGATAGCAAATCGCACCCTCACGCACGGCACGGGTCAGCGGCCCATCGACCCAAACCGTCTCACCACCTTTCAGCAGGTAGCGGCCAATCAGATCGGCAGCCGACAGATCATCATGGCAGGCAACTGTATAAAGAGGCCGGCCAAGCAGCGCTGCCATATGGGCAACAAAGCGTGTTTTTCCGCAACCGGTCGGGCCTTTCAGCAAAACCGGCATATCAGCTTTTGCCGCAGCTTCGAAAACAGCCACCTCATCAGACTGGGGAAGATAGAAGGGGGCGCCAGCCGCCCCCTCCCCTTGTTGTAATGCGGGATCATGATGTGCATTCATGGCTTACTCCGCGGGCTCGATCTGGCCATCCTTGCGGGATTGCGTCGGACCCGCAGAAACGACTTCCCGTCCGGGGACCACAATTGACCAGATAAACAGCAATGCACCAAGCACTACCGCAATACCTGAACCGAAACGCATCCAGTAGAACAGCGCCAGCCCGTCCTGAACATCCATGTAGTAATCCCCCACGACCCGCTGCATGTGGGTCTGGATCGTACCGGCAAAAGTCAGCGTGAAAGTCATGAACAGCATACCGCTCGACATCAGCCAGAACGACGCCATGTTCAGCACCTGATTATAAGGATCACGCCCGCGCAGGATCGGCATGGCATAGGTAATGATGGCCAGAACCAGACATACATAGGCACCATAGAAGGCCAAGTGTCCATGAGCCGCCGTGATCTGCGTGCCATGGGTATAGTAGTTCACCCCGTGCAGCGTATGCAGGAAACCCCAGACACCGCCCCCGAAGAAAGCCAGCACGGAACACCCAAGCGACCACAACAGTGCTGCTTTGTTGGGATGGTCACGACGCCCCTTCCAGACCATGATGAAGGCAAAGGACATCATCGCAAAGAAAGGCACAATCTCAAAGCTGGAGAAAATCGAACCAATCCACTGCCAATAGCCCGGCAAGCCGATCCAGTAGTAATGGTGCCCGGTTCCGAGAATCCCGGAAAACAGCGCGGTTGCAACAATGACATACAGCCATTTCTCAACCACTTCACGGTCAACACCTGTCAGCTTCAGCATCAGGAACGCAAGGATCGATGCCATGATCAGTTCCCATACGCCTTCAACCCAGAGATGGATGACCCACCACCAGTACTGCTTGTCAAGAACGAGGTTGGTGGGGTTATAGAAGGCAAACAGGAACAGCAGCGCCAGTCCCCAGAGACCGGTCAGCAGCACGTTCGATATCGCAGTCTTACGGCCCTTCAGGACCGTCAGCGTGATATTGTAAAGGAAGATCAGCGCGGCAACAACAATGCCCGCCTTGACCCAGGTCGGTTGTTCCAGGAACTCCCTCCCTTGCTTACCCAGAAGCCAGTTGCCCTGAAACAGGTCGAATGTATAGGTCACCACCACGCCAAGCGTGCCAATCACCATGATGGCAAGTTGCAGATACGCCAGGAAGGGCGAATGGATTTCACGTTCTGCTTCTTCCGGGATCAGGTAATATGCCGACCCGAAGAAACCCAGAAGCAGCCAGACAATCAGGCTGTTAGAATGCAGCATACGTGCAATGTTGAACGGCAGGATTTCGGACAGAAAGTTCGGACTGACATAGATCCAGCCCATGATCAGACCTACCGAGACCTGAATGGCAAACAGCGCCATGGCGATCATGAAATAGGCCATGGCGATACGTTGTGTCTTGTACTTCATGGCGTCCCCCTAGCCCGCATCGTTGGGCGGCCAGCCCTGAGTGTTGATCTTGCCGGTCCAGAGAAGGAAGTTCGCGAGATCTTCATATTCCTTGTCCGACAGGTTGAACTGCGGCATCTGCCGGCGTCCCTCGATGCCAGTCGGCATCGCATCCATCCATGCCTTCAGCGCTTCCGTGGCGGCAACCGGATCATCCTGCACGCCCCAGCGGATCATGACATTGCCGAGTTCGGGCGCGAAATACGCCCCCTCACCCAATATCGAATGACAGTTAACGCATGCATGCTTTTCCCAGATATGCTTCCCGGAAGCCACGCTTTCATTCAGCCCGGCTGCGTCAACGGCGGTGCTGCGTGCGTAAAGATGACTATGCACGGTCAAGACACCGAAAATCGCGATAAAGAACAGCGACCCGCCGTAGAAGACATTCCGGGCCATGTTCTTCGTCATGATATCGCTCATGCCGACAGTCCCTTCGTTCGTAATTACGGATAAGATCGCATTGGACTGTTCCTAGAATCAATTCCTTGATGAATGTCAAAGCCATACAGTTTCATTTTTTCTTCATACAAATTTTCATATCCTCTACCCCTCTGGCCTTTTCCGGACATCCGGAAACATCCCTGCATCATCCGGATTTTCCATCAGGACGCAGTGCGAAGAAAACCGGCCAGAGCGACCATAGATAAAGCATGAAAGCCACGATCCAGATCAATCCCGACCCGATGACACCAATCGTATAGAACCCATCCCATGCAGAGCCGGCCCAACGTAGCAGTACCACCGGCGGAATCAGGGCATAAGCCGTGGCAACCGGTCCGGGCGCGATAAGGGGGCGCCCGGAATGACCAAGGCTTGCCCGGCTCATCACGGCAAGGGTCATCCCTCCGACAGCACCAATTCCCAGAATATGCAGGGCTCCGATTTCAGACCCGAAACCAATCTGGGCCAGCCCCCATACAAACAGGCCAACAGACAGAAAAGCATAGCTTACATGCAGGACCCAGACGATGGGTTGATGACGCATCAACCAGCCGCGCCACCCGCTTAGCCGTAACATGACAGCTGGCCCCGCCATCAGGGCCAGTACACCAGAAACACCATCAGGTAATCCGGCAACCACGCTCAGCGCTGTCAGGACAGGCAGGATGATCCCCGTAACATCAAATGGTTTCCGGCTTACGGGCAAGGCATCCTCACGCCCTTCCCGCACAAGGACATTGCGGGTGAAGGACGGCACGATCCGTCCACCGATGATGGCAATCATCACGCAAATCAGCAAAAGCCCTCCCCGCAGCCCCTGCCATTCCGTCCCGGTCAGTCCCATCCACTGCAGATGTACCATCAGGTTGCTGATCCAGATCATGCTCAGCATCAACAGGAGCACCATGTTCTGAGGCTTGGGCCGAATCAGAAGCTGGCTCAACAGCTTTGCCGCCAGCACCGGCAGAAAGGCCAGATCAACCATTGCCACAATCAGCGGAAGCAGCATCCCCGAAAAGGCAACGGCAATTCGCCCAGCCAGCCAGATCAGGAAAACGATGGCAATGAAACGTTCCGGTGCAGCCTTAGCTCCGGTCCAGTTCGGAACGGCCGTCAGGAAAAAGCCGCCAAGCGCGGCCGTCCCATAGCCAAACAGGATTTCATGTGCATGCCAGAATTGCGGCGCGATATTCAGGCCAAGTTGCCCGGCATCCCCCCCGGTTTCGCTTATCCATAACCAGCCAACCCAGACCGCCATGGACAGTACTGCCCAAAGCCCAGCCGCCCAGAAGAAGACACGCCAGCCGGCACGAAAAAGATATAGAGGTCGATTCATCATTCAGGCTCCGGTGATGCATGGTACGCGGAACGGACCAGCAGCAACATGTCAGCGCAAAGCACGCGCATATTCCGGTGCATTGCACATGATGCGGAGTACACGAGGATAATCGACAAGTCAGCAAGATATCGCATGAAACCGTCCGGGATCATGTTAGTTCTGCCACGTCCATAATATTTCGGCCTTAACAATAGTCAAGGATTTAACCCCGACAGATCTGACAAGTAATAACCCCAGAGGCAAAAAATTCGTTCAGGTGGTATCTTTTCCGGGACAGACCGGATGTCCCCGGCTTGTCTTTCAGGAGCCCCCCGGATAACCTGAGCGTAAAGGAATACCATGCCGGATCAGAGCACCCTGACAGCCGATGCAGAAGCATCACGGCCCTCTTGGCGGCTATGGCTGCTGCTTTATCCATTCACGCTGATGGCT
Source organism: Paracoccus sp. (in: a-proteobacteria) (assembly GCA_047971845.1). Lineage (GTDB taxonomy): Bacteria > Pseudomonadota > Alphaproteobacteria > Rhodobacterales > Rhodobacteraceae > Paracoccus. The sequence continues at coordinate 10,348 of JBKEAB010000062.1, forward strand.
GTCTGGATCAACCTGTTCATGCTGGCCCTTCTGGGAACATGGATCGGTTTACCAAACCTGTCAGGATCAATGGCATTACTGGTCGCACTCTTTGTTGCCATTCCAGCAAATCATGCCGCAACACGCTGGATCCACGGCCTTCTGGAACAGGCATCCAGGCCCTGAAGACGGAACCAGCTTGCGCCGGCAGAACCGGCAATATGATTTTCAAGGTCCTGAAATGCGATATCTTCGGCGTCGTTCCGTTCTAGGATCTGTGGGGATTCAGGATTCCCAATTAGCTTGAGTTCTGATTCAACCTTCGAAAAGAGGAGGGTTGAATGGCCACGAGCAGGCGGATCATCAAGGACTGTCACTGGGCGAGGATGGAACCCCATTGCCTTGGGCTGAAGGCGCATCCAGGGCGCACCGGCAGCGACCCGCGGTTGTTTCTGGAAGCGGTGTTTTGGATCGTGCGCACCGGTGCGCCGTGGCGCGATCTTCCGTCTGAATTCGGCAA